>JBMOHT010000100.1:0-13376 GCA_049317705.1 Bacteroidota bacterium
ACATTTCCGATGGATGCAGGAGAGATATCCACTTTCACGCTGTCGGAAGGATCGAGATGGGACTGCCAGAGGGATACCATCGAGAATCCCCATTTATACAGATCGGACCCTTCGCTTGCCGGATTCAGAGTATCAAGCAATGCAGGTATCCCGGGATCATGATAGACGATAAAATCGTTTGCTCCTCTGCGATAGATCTTCTTATCCGCAGCGGTCATTGAGAACGGTGTGACATTTCCCCATTCGGGACAAAGGAATGGAGGGGTCTTTACGGGAATTGGATTGCCATTCTGATCGATGAATGTACCGACGGTGATCGGCTGCCAGCGGTTCGGATCCACAATGGATGAGTCACCGAACTTCACCGGATCGATGGCGGGATTGACCGGCTTGTAGTATGCATTACCGAAATCGAACAGTTCATTTGCTCCATCCTGCACGCCGAAATCGATCACCTTCTGTGCAATATAGTTGCCGAGAGCAGCAGGTGAACCGGTGGAATAATCGGTCGATGTCTTCAGTGTATCATAGCCCAGCATGATGAAAATGGAATCGAATCGTGCTTTTGCTTCTTTTGCGGCAGGCGAGAACTTATAACGGTATTTCAGTAACCGATACGCTGTGTAACTGATCGCTTCTTCTCTGGCAGATTGAATATTAGCAGGAACGGGTACTCCGTTGAACGGGAAACTGAATCCCCCGAAAGTATGCCCTAAGAAGAACGGTTTCGCTGTTTGATCGTATGCTGCCCATGCATCATACATTGCCGCAGTAATGTGGAAAAGATTTCTCGCCTGAACCGGCGGACGGGCCAGATCCTTTCGGATCGCCTGGATCATCGCCTCATTCCATTCGCGGGCAACAGAATGCTTCGCTTCACTGATCGAAACAATCGATAATAGGATAAGAATAGCACACATCAATTTACTGCAGATCGATTTCATGACACTCACCGCTTAAGTTAAATAATGAGAATTATTTCGGTTCAAATATAAGAGATTTTCTGCTACAATCGTCACATCTTTCCAATGCAATCCTACGACGATTTGTATCCGCAAATTTAAGTGTTATTTCTTATCAAATAATAATTTGCGTCTTAGGGCCTATACGAGTGATAGTGTAAATATTAGCACTATTTCAGCATCACCATTTTCTTTGACAACGTAACTCCATCCGTCTGCAGACGATAGAAATATATTCCGCTCGTCAATGTTGCGGCATTGAAAACCACAGAATATGCTCCGGCTTCTTTTCGTTCATTCACCAGAACCAATACTTCTTTTCCTATAATATCGTACACTTTCAATACCACATTACCGCTCATTGATAGTTGATATTTGATCGATGTAGTCGGGTTGAACGGATTAGGATAATTCTGTTCCAATGAACACGTCAACGGAAGAGTCTGTTTTTCTCCCCCTTGAACAGAAGTGACCAATGTGTTCCCCTCTGTTAACCGGTATGACTTGTTGACGGCGACATTTGTAAATGTCTGTGTCATTTTCCCCGACCAAAAGATCTGCAGCGTGTCGATCGTTGAGATTTTTCCAAGACCGAAATGGAGCCACGATGCCATTTGTGATGTATAACTGTTCCCCGCTGTGACCGTGCGGCGCTGCACTTTAGTTCCGGTCACAGCGCGGACCGTGACACCGACGGCCATTCTGTTCACGGATGTTCCCGTCAACGAAAGCTTCACCCAATTCCCGGGCTTGTTCTTATTATTGAATAACAATTTATTGAATCCGTCCGAGGCCGCCGCTACTACGTCCAAATATCCGTCGTTATTAAAATCACCATACGCTAAGCCATAGAATGAATAGGCATAGTTCACACCGTATGCCAATGCTTTGTCTGTGTAGTAGCCGTTCTCATTTTCGTAATAGAAACTCTTCGTTCCGTTGTACCCGTAGGTATTCACCATCATCAGATCATCATCGCCGTCATTATCCAGATCTTCCCAGACGATACCCCACGTCATACCGTTGAATTCTGCACCGGAAGATTCTGCGATATTGAGATATTTTCCGTCCGGTTGACGTTTATACAGTCCGCCTTTCCCTATCCGCGACACATATACTTCTTCCCAGCCGTCAAAATCATAATCCTTCCAATAAAGTCCCATTGAATTACCGACACCGTAATCATACAAACCGCTCACACCGGAAATATCAGTGAATGTTCCGTCCCCGTTGTTTCGGTACAGACTGCTCGGAAGGAATCCGTCATGTACCGCGTACAGATCCAGATCCCCGTCATGATCGATGTCGATGAATGTGGCTTGCATAGCTGCAGTGCTGGTGAATCCTTCGATACCCGCTGCGGATGAGACATTGGAAAATGAGATTGTATCTCCGTGCGATGTATTGTGGTACAGAATATCATAGTCAGGATATTCTGTCGCGAGGAAAAGATCGAGCTTTCCGTCATTATCATAATCACCGAACGCAGCAGTTGCGACGGTAGATGAAAAATCGATGCCGCATTCATTGCCGAGATCTTTGAATGTTCCATTCTTATTATTCAACATTAAATGACAACGTCCGGCACGGTACGATTCACCGAGGAAAAGATCAGGATAACCGTCATTGTTGATATCACCGAAGATACCGCTCTTGAAACTGCCAAAGATGCGCAGTCCGGCGGAAACTGTGACATTGGTAAATGTTCCGTCCTGATTGTTTTTCAGCAGAGTGCAGAAAGAGGTATCGTTCGTGTAATGCTGTGAGATGTTGGAAATAAAGATATCATCCCAACCGTCGGAGTTATAATCAACGACCGACACACCGTGATTACCATAATAGAATGGGGACAGTCCGAGCCGCTGAGTTTGGTCGGAAAAAGGAAGCACCTGCCCTTTAGTGGGAAGTGCCAGCAATATGATCAAGAAAAGGGCTTTCATTAAGAAGAATCGCTCTATTGTACAATAAAGGATTCTTTAGAAACTTTCAATAGCGTAATGGAAAATGGGTGGGGATATCTGGATACTGGATACTGGATGCTGGATACTGGATACTGGATGCTGGATACTGGATGCACGATGTTGAATGCTGAATACTGGATTCCCATTGTGGTAAATCTTGCTATTTATAGATTATGCTTCTTTGAACTCATTGAGTTCTTTGCAGAAAGTTTCCTTTTTTGGTTTTTAGTCGTCCTATTCGTGGATTGCTTTTCGCTGCGTCCTTCGCGGATAGATCTTTTATTCCATCCGCTTTATAATATTACGATTCTGATGATTCAGAACATCTTTCCCTTCCGCGGTGAACAGAAAATCGATCCTGTCCTTATAGTATTCTGTGATCTTACCGCGGACCATCTTCAATGTGCTGTTCAGAAAATGGTTCTGCTCGGTAAATCCTTCTCCTAAGATACCCACAGCTGCCGGCAGCCACCGTTCCGGGAATTCGCCCGCGAATCGCCCGCCGGATCTGTATTCTTTGATCTCATTATCAATGATCTTCAGTGCTTCCGCTTGTCCCTCTTCTGTATGAACGGTCAACCCTTTCAGTTTCAATGCAGTGAGGATACGTTCCTTATTGGGAACGATCAATCCAACGGTGAACTGTGATTGATTATTATAGAGCATCGCTTGTTCAATGAATGGGGAATTCCCGACGATTGCTTCTTCAATCCCTTCTGGACTGTATTTCTCACCGTCATGTCCTATCAATAGACTCTTCTCGCGGCCAAGCACATACAAGAAATTATCTGCATCCAAATATCCAAGATCACCGGTGTGAAGCCATCCGTTCCGTATCGCGTCATTCGTTGCTTTTTCATTTTTCCAGTACCCCGCCATCACGTTCTCGCCGCGGATGACGATCTCGCCGTGCTGCCCGACGGGAAGCGCGGTCCCTTTGTCGTCGCATATCTTCACTTCCAGATTCGGGACGATACTTCCCGATGAACCGAGTTTATGTTTTGACGGCACATTTGCCGAGATCACCGGCGAGGCTTCCGTCAATCCATATCCCTGATACATGGGAATACCGATAGCATAGAAGAACCTCTGCAGTTCAATATCCAGCAGCGCACCGCCGCCGACGAAGAATTTCAATCGTCCTCCGAAATTCTGCCTGACCTTCTTAAAAATGAGCGTATCGATGAGCTTATATTGGATCTTTTCCCACATCGTACCGTTCTTCCCTTTATCCCAGCCGATGCCGTTGATCTTATATCCTAACTGAACACCTTTGTTGAATAACGATTCGATCTTCTCTCCTTTTTCTTTGATCCCTTTTTCGATGTTCTTTTTGAAATTCTTCGCCAGTGACGGAACGCTTAACAGAAATGTCGGTCTCGATTCACGGATGTTCACCGGAACGTTCTTCAATGTTTCGAACGGAGTCTTACCGATCTGCACCGATGACATGCTTGCGCCGTTCTTCATCAGCGTATAGATCCCCGCTGTGTGCGCAAAGCAATGGTCCCATGGCAGTATGAGCAATGAATGATAATCCGGCGGTATGTGCAGCAAAGCAGATGACTGTTCAACATTCGCCGTATAGTTACGATGCGTCAGGATGATCCCTTTCGGATCCGCAGTCGTGCCGGATGTGTAGCAGATGTTAGCGGCATCGTTCTCCGCAACGGATTGCCAACGGGCGGTGAACTCAGTCATATGTGATCTCAAAAACTCTCCCCCGGACTTCAGCAATGAATTGAATGTCATTTCATCTTCACTCTGAGGTTCCCCGTCCAACACGATCACTTTTTCCAATTCGGGAAGATCGTTCTTTACCGAACGGATCTTATGCGCATGCCCGCCGGAAACGATCACCATCCTGGCACCGGAATGCATCAGACGGAATTTCAGGTCCGACAGTTCATCGATCTTCACCGATAGCGGAACATTGACGGCACCGGCATACAGCATTCCCGCCTCGGCGATCACCCAATCGTTTCGCCCTTCGGAGACCAACGCGATCCGCTCGCCTTTGGCAATGCCGATGTTCATCAATCCTGCGGCACAGGCATACACTTGTTCTTTTGTCTGGAGATACGTGATCCCTTGATATGCATCCCGTTTCTTTTCCCAGAGAAGGATATTGTTTGGATATTGTAGACAGCTTTGTTCAAGAAGATTCGGGATGGTGCGCTGAGATGATTTATTCATAGGAGGTAAGGAATGCGTTCAGTATTGCCATTCAGATTCTGTAGTGAATGGGTATGAATGAAGGAAAAGTTGATCGATATCGGTCTTGTTCCACAGAATATTTATCGGTTTTTGTTTGGAAAAGCAATCGTGAAGATGTCTATGATAACCCCATCTGGTCTCATTCATTTTTCCCAAATACCTCTTGCAAAAATAGTTGCGTTGTGAAAACACGTCAAGTATATTGATGAATACTTTGTCCGTGATGTAATGTTCGCCGGATTCCGGCAGAAAACAAATATTGATTGAAAGGATCGCATGAAAGCTACAAAGAAACTAAAGTTGTCATCAGAACAACGGAATGAACTTTTTAAAACATTAAAGACCCGTTTTGAGAAGAATATGCCCCGTCACAAAGGACTTGACTGGAACAAAGTGCAGATCGCTTTGGATAAGAATGCCGATTCGCTTTGGTCACTCAGCGAAATGGAACGGACCGGAGGCGAGCCGGATGTCGTCGGTTATGATAAAAAGGCAGGAACATACATTTTTTTTGACTGCTCACCGGAAAGTCCTCAAGGACGCAGAAGCGTCTGTTATGATCGTGAAGCACTCGATTCACGCAAAGAGAATAAGCCGAAGGCAAATGCCATCGAGTTGGCCCAATCGATGGGTGCAGAACTCCTCACCGAGGAGGAATACCGCTTCCTGCAGACTCTCGGAGAATTCGATCTGAAGACCTCCAGTTGGGTGGCGACGCCGGATACGATCAGGGAACTCGGTGGAGCGATCTTCTGCGACCGCCGGTACGACATGGTTTTCGTCTATCATAACGGAGCAGAATCATACTATGCAGCGAGAGGATTCCGCTGCTCAGTCCGAGCATAATTTCATAATGCTGATAATAATACGATGGATGACACAAACAATAGAGCAATGCACGCTTCCCGTATGTTCAGCGTTCCGGTCGAGCTGATGTGGAAGATGTGGACCGCGCCCGAGCATATAGTTCATTGGTGGGGGCCGAATGGATTCACCTGCACGATCCACACGATGGATGCCCGTGAGGGGGGTGAATGGAAGCTGACGCTGCACGGACCGGATGGAACGGACTTTCCGAACAGAAGTGTTTTTTTAGAGATCGTTCCTCACCGAAAGATCGTTTTTGAGCATTTCAATCCGCATTTCATCACAACGGTCCTGTTCGAATCACACGGTCAAAAGACTCAGTTATACTGGACCGGTGAATTCGACACCGTTGAGATGTACGAGACCGTAGTGAAGGTCCATAACGCTGATGAAGGGCAGAGACAAAATATAGAACGGTTGGGACGATATCTGGAGCTCCAGCACTGCGGAAAATGAGTCAGCAGGAAGAACGATCATCTCTTAATTTTCTCTATACCCTTCTATATTGATCTCCCCGCAAATATTTCTATTCCGTTCTCAGCAATATTTTTATTACTCTGAACATCCGATTGAATTCAAGAGATCTCATGCGCTGATTTTAAAAATAATATTGCCTAATCCAAATTGAATTAGGCAATTCAAGTGATCGCGGATGGTCTCGAACCATCAACCAATGGTCTTCAATGAGATCAATTTACTTTGTGAGGATCATTTTCTTCAGTTGCACTTTCCCTTGAAAGGACAATTTTGAGAAATAGATACCCGATGCCAGCCCGGAACCATCAAAGAGAGTCGTATAGAGCTGATCTTTTTGTGCAATTCCGGAGAACAACGTTCCCACCGTTTGACCGAGCACATTCACCACTTCTAATGTAATATTGCTAGTAGCTGGAACGGCGAACGATACGGTCGTTGAAGGATTAAATGGATTCGGGTAATTTTGATAGAGTGAAAATTCTGACACCGTACTGACAATGTTCATTTCAATTTCTTGAGAATATGAAAATGAACCATCCGTATCAATTTGTTTTAGACGATAGTGAACTTTATTTTTCACATATGCATCGATAAAAGAATAGCTTTTCGGGGCGCTGGTTGTTCCGTTACCTTCCACAAATCCTACCTTTTCCCAGGTGCTGCTTTCGATCTTGTCGTTTATCTTCAATCGTTCGATTTCAAACCCGACATTATTGACCTCTGTTGCGGTATTCCATTTCAATTCGACGGCATTATTGTTCGCAATTGCTGTGAATGAAACAAGTTCTACCGGCAACGGATCGATCGATGCCGATACCGGAACATTGTAATCGGTATGACTTCCAATGCCTAACTGCCCGAAGATATTAGAACCCCATACAAAAATTGATCCATTGGAAGCCAAAGCGATCGCATGGCTATAACCGGCACCAATTTGTGTTATTGTTTTTCCGCTTAACACTCCACTCGTTGACACTGCCACCGGGACATTGCTGGTCGTATTACTTGCATCTCCTAACTGACCATTAGCATTATTTCCCCACGTATACACGGTGCCATCAGAAGCTAAGGCGATACAAAAATCAGCCCCGGCAGCAATTTTAGTTATGGTCTTTCCACTCAACACTCCGCTTGTTGAAACTGCTACCGGAACATTGCTGTCTGTATTCGATGCATTCCCTAACTGCCCGTAACCATTGTGTCCCATGGTATACATCGTTCCATCGGAAGCCAATAATAGTGAATGGTTATATCCGGCAGCAATTTGAGTTATTGTCTTCCCACTTAACACTCCGCTCGTTGATACAGCTTCTGGCATTTTATAAAGTGCACCACCGCCATTCCCTAACTGCCCGGACATATTTTTTCCCCATCCATACACCGTGCCATCAGACGCCAATGCAAGCGAATGATCAAAACCGCCGGCAATTTGTGTTATGATCTTACCGTTTAATGCTCCGCTTGTTTTCACTGCGACCGGAACATTTCTATTCGTTTGACTTGAATCCCCCAGGTCTCCATATCCGTTCTCTCCCATTGTATACACAGTTCCGTCGGAAGCCAAAACAATAGAATGGTCATTTCCGGCAGCAATCTGTGTGATGGTCTTTCCGCTTAACACACCGCTTGTTGAAACTGCAAATGGAACATTTTTGGAGGTCGTATTAGCTATCCCCAATTGCCCGGAACCATTATATCCCCATGCATACACTGCTCCATCGGAAGCCAAGGAAATTGTATGGTGTCCACCCATCGCTATTTTTGTCAACGTCTTCCCGCTTAGCACACCGCTAGTGACAACAGATACTGGACTAGTGCTTTCGGTGGTATTTGCATTCCCTAACGCCCCAAGAATGTTACGACCCCATCCAGATGCCGTTGCGTCATCTTTTAACACCATGGTATGATTAGAGCTACCGCCTGTACCAATTGATTGAGCATACAATGGGAACATAATTCCCGCAATGATTGTAACGAATATAAATCCCGTAGCTATTTTTTTCACTAAGCCCCCTTTTTAAGGTTGTTGTATGAATTATGAAGTGGTCTCAAAAGCAATATGATCGATTGAACGTGCAATTGTTTTCGTTCTGACGATAATGATCATATCGCAAATTGTAACACAATATATTATCCTCCAAGTATTCTATACAAATGAGAGTTCACTAATTTGTGAATTCTCATAACTACACAAAACACATGAATCACAATAGATCACTCTGGTATAGTGGATACAGGAAATGATATCATCACTGTTAGGACCGCATTGGTTGCTTCGAATTGAATTTTGGTTGAAACACTGAAGATGTTGAAATGGGAGTATTGCAGGAAGGGAACCGGACTGAATAGGTTTAAAATAACATTGCCCCGGAACGGGGCAATTCAAGTGATCGCGGATGGTCTCGAACCATCGACCCTCTGCTTAAAAGGCAGATGCTCTACCGCTGAGCTACGCGATCATCTTTTACTAAAGTGTTACTAATATAATAAAAATAAACGCGTTCCGCAACGGAAAATCAACGCCTTTGATGAATTTCAATTAACCTGCGGCTGGGTTGAATTCTGGTCGGCAGATGCTGATTCCGATTTTTTCTTACGATAGATGATGCCGATCGGAATGATCACACAGTATCCCATTACCAGCAGGATCGGTGCAACGGTCAATGCCATAGGATTATCCCACGGTTTCGCACTCAATGCGAAATACCCTGCGATGATCACTGCAACTCCTCCGAGCAGTATCTGATAATTGATCGGCTCAAGACTGAGCGTATCGTTCCGAAACGTCTTCTTCTTCGTGATTTTCTCTTTTTGTATCTGCTTAGCCATAGTTCATTCTCCCATCCCCCTTTATGGACGACCATAAAAAAGCCAGACGTTGGGGGGGCCGTCTGGCTCGACCTGTAATCTGCAACACTCAGGGGAAGAAGCATTGCAAAGGTCGAGTATAATATAATTAGAAAATTCTAAAAATCAACGTGCTGTTTTACGGTTTGTCCTCTTTGTGACATTTTTCACACGCGGTGTTTTTACCTTCGAGGAACTCTTTTTCACCGGTTTCTTGGGACCCGGCTTTCCGCCGCTCTTCGTATTTGAAGAGTTCGTCTTCTTCGTGATTTTTTTTGTTGTTTTCTTCACCGGCCTCTCGGAAAGCAGCAGTTCTTTCAATAACTCCACTTTGAATTCGGAACGCCGTGATACATCAGCGATCAAGTCAAACTGCGCAGTCAATGATATTGCAGAGCTCTGAGGCGGAGTGATGGAATATATAGCCCGAAGGGTGATCACCCATTGCATCATCAGTTCGAACTGTTCTTTACTATAATACCAAATGTCATTGTGCTGATTCACACCAAGCAGGTCCGCCGTAGTGAAGTCGCTGAGCAGCAGTTCGACCAACGCCGGAAGCTCGGACGGTGATTCGATCAATATGGTATGTCGCTTAAGGATCGATTTGAGGACCGAAACGATATTCGAAGCATCGGCTTTTGCAGCACCATGGGCGATCAGATGATCCTTCACCACCTCATCCAAATGCAGCTGCTGAAAAACATCGACCGGAGATGCCGTTATGGATTCTTTGCGTAGATACTGCCTGCATTGCTCAATAACAATATAGAGGACCGAATCGGACGGCTGAAGTCCAGACCATTCTGCGGAACCACCCTTCTTTGACGTGCTGCGACTCCCCGTTTGTTCCCGAACATTCATCATTAATTGGCGTGCCCGAACAGCACGCTCTTCCGCACTTTCACTACTCTTGAAATATCGGTCCAGTTCTGTAAAGACCGTTTCGAATGGAAAGGCTTCTCCAATGATCCCTGAATGCTCAAACGCATTCAGCAGCACGGTGTGGAACGGACGCATCTGGATCTCTTTCAGCATTGAATCAAGGATGGTAGTCCCTTTCCCGTTCAAACGTTGAACGATCGATGCATAAGCACCTGACTCATCAGCGATCTCCTGAAAATCAGTGAAGACGGCATATTCAAATGCGCGAAGTTCTGCACGGAGTCCGTTCTCATGGAGATGTTTTCCGGTGCAGAGATACTCCAGATTGGTCTTGCGGTCCCGGAACCGATAATAGACCGTCTCCGAAAATTGGATACCGAGAGACTGGGCAAGCGGTATCGAACGGACACTTCCTTCAGCAGAGACTGCTTTCGGAAGTGAATGCTGGATGCGGCCTTTGCACTCCGCAAATTTATTGTGGAAGAAGATCACCGCACGTTCATTCCCCGCTCTGTTCGAGTAAACAATGACATCCTCATTTACATAACCGTGGTCATCCTCGAAATCGTAGAACTCGAAATTCTGTACCTGACTGAACAGGAATCGTTTCTTCGTCAGCGGGAATATCTCATGCTCATGTCTTCTGATGAGCCATTCGTCCGGCACTTCGTTGTAATACGCACGCTGATATTCCATCCCGTATTTCTCTTTGAATCCTTCGATCTGTCCGTGCGCGAACATCGGAAGTCCGGGCAGCGTGATCATCAATGTCGCAACACCGAAATACTTGTCGTCCTTACCGTATTGATCCACTGCTGTCTCTTCGTCCGGATTGCTCATGAAGTTCACATATCGTTTCAATATCTCAGGATTGAACTCCAGCGTATTCTTGATCATTGCACGGAACTTCTGATTTTCCTCTTTCATCAGCATATGCATGAAGGCGCTGTTATACACGCGGTGCATGCCGAGTGTGCGAACAAAGTAACCTTCCATCAGCCAGAAAGCTTCCGCCAAAAGCAGTGTCTGCGGCATCTCGGCATTGAATCTGTCAACGACCTCGCGCCAGAACTCATTCGGGAACATTGCATCGAATTCCGAGCGCGAAAGACTGTGATCCTGCCGCGACGGCACGCCGGACGTTCCCGGCATAGGATACCATAATCGCTGGAAATGCTTCTTTGCCAGGGTCATCGCCGCATCGAATCGAATGACCGAGAATTTCCGTGCGACGTGGAAGATATTCTGTATGACCGCTTCACGGACATCGGCTCTGAGCAGATTCAATTGAGCTGTATCATTCCATGGCATGCTTGTGCCGTCGTTGCCGTGATACACATAACGGACCTCCCCGTTCCGGCGGTCAATTCGCTGGAATACCACCGCTGCATCGCTCCGGCTCCAGTATCCGCCCTCAATGCGAAGTTCGATATTCGCATCATGTGAGAGATTCTCTCCGGTAAATTTATAATTAGGATACGGAGGATGTTCTGACTGAATGAAGAACTCCGGATGTTCCAGCACCCATTTGGAATACAATCCCATATGATTCGGCACCATATCGCCGGCAAGACGGATGCCGCGCTGCCAACAACGCGAATTCAGATTTTGGAATGCCTCGTCACCGCCGAGATCGTGAGCGATCTCATAATCATAGAGTGAATATGCCGACGAAACGGCATCAAGATTTCCGGTGATCTGTTTGATCCGTTTGGAAGCGGAGCTCCGCTCCCACACACCGATCAGCCAGAGACTCGTAAAGCTCCAGCGGGCAAGCTGGTCCAGCTCTTCATCGGGGATCTGATCGAGTCGCTTGATCTCCCGCTGATACTTCTTTGACAATTGATCGAGCCACACATAGGTGTTCTTTGCGATCAAAACGACATTGGGCATCCACTCCGTATCGGGAGTGAACTGCTCCGGTTCAGCATACACATAATCTTCCGGTTTCATCTGGCCGAGACGGAGCTTCTCGCGCCGTTCCTCGGGGGTCAGTGAGCGGAATTCATTTTTATATTCGGGTACGAATGTCTCCACATTCGGCTTGCCACCGGGCGGATTGAATGCATGCCAGATGAATTTCTCTTCCTCTTTAACATATTCAACACTGCTGCTGATCCGTTCGATGAATTTTGCCGAAAGAACGATCCCCCATTTCTCTTTGAAGTATCCCAACTGCGCTTCGATATTATCAGGATGCTCGAGAATGGGCTTCTTCAATACATCCAACAGCGGCTGTTGGTCCGGACCGAATGGCTTTTCACCGGCAAAGAACCGTTCCAGTTCTTTGATCACCGCAATATATTTTGTCCTCGATATGAGCGAGGTATCATCGAACAATTCTTTGATGCGTCCGTTCGCAGGATTGAGGTTCGAGAGATGGAGCATCACCATCTCTTCCAGAGCGATCTCTTTGTGCAGACGATTGGTGGTGACAGAATCGTAATATGCCTTTTCGGATTGGAGTCCGTTATACACCGCTTTCGGAGGAAAATCTTTCAAGAACTGCAGAAGGGTCTTCTCCACTGCTTCTTCACCGACTGCGGACTCGACATGCTTTAAGGCACGCTTGATCACGCCGGGATTTTCCTGTTCATCGTACATCCTCACCAGGAAATGCCCGATCTCATCCAATAATCCTACTGCATTCAGGAAACCGGCACGCACTTCCTTATCGACAACACCGGCAGTTCTCCGTTCATTATTAATGGCATACGCAAGTTCCCTCACGACCCTGAAATTCGGCAGGATCACATTTCCCGATGACTCCAACAGAGATTCCGAAACACGGTATTTCAATCGGGATGCTTTATTGATATGGAATTCAAATGAAAACGTGAGACTGTACGGCGCATGAAAAGCGGAGGAAGAGACGGTTATGATCGGCTGAAGACGCAGCATGGGTATCCCAAGAAGTTACTCTCAGTATAAAGAAATTATTTTCTTTGTTCAATTTCTTTCCTATATTTAGTGAGTTCTTTAAGGGGCCGTTAGCTCAGCTGGGAGAGCGTCCCGATGCTTCGCATCGGGAAGGTCAGCGATTCGATCATTGAAATAAGAAATTTTGTTCCATTCCCCAGGGCCGTTAGCTCAGCTGGGAGAGCGCTTGCATGGCATGCAAGAGGTCAGCGGTTCGATCCCGCTACGGTCCACCATTCCT
>JBMOHT010000101.1:0-13278 GCA_049317705.1 Bacteroidota bacterium
TGTTCTTCAGCCGTTCTGCGGTTTCGTAATGTGTTTGCCCAAACGCGAATGTGGCCCAGAGCATCATCAAACAAAAATAGGTGGTCGTCATTTCTTCCTTTTCGATTTTTGTGATTTCAGAAGAGCGGTGATTTTCTTGTATGTTGATTTCATATCCTCTGAAACGACCTTAACATCACTCAGTGTCGGCATGAAATTCGTATCTCCGTTCCATCGGGGAACGATGTGAAAATGGATATGATCATCCACCCCGGCACCGGCAACGCGTCCTAGATTCGCACCAAAATTGAATCCCTGAGGATTCATCACCTTCTTCAGGATCCCGATCATCTGCACGGTCGTCGCCATGATCTCACCATGCTCTTCTGATGTCAACTCGCTAATATCGGCGGTCTGCCTGTACGGAATCACCATTAAATGACCGCTGTTATACGGATAGAGATTCATCATCACGAAACAATATTCCTTACGGATAATGATATAATTTTCTGCATCCTTATTCTGCCGCAGAATTCCCGTGAAGAGCGATTCACCTTTTCTCGGTCTTTCATTCTTGAATGATGCAATATATTTCGAGCGCCATGGCGAGAACATTCGTTTCATACGGTCTCCTCTATGAAGATGGAACAATTACTGAGGAATATAGGCAGGAAAACTGTTGAAGAAAAGGGAAAAGCCCCGAACGTCACCGTGCCGGGGCAGCATATGGGGCTGAATAACTGAAGGATCAAACGGTAGGTTTACTTTTTCTCGAGTCCCAGATCACGGCAAACAACATGAAGCACGCTGAGACAAGATAGAACATTTCTTTGATTTCCATGATTGCACCTTTCCTTAATTGGTATGGTGCAAATCTACAAAGCACATGTTATCGGTCTATTACGGGATGAATAAGGAATGATGACCGACTAAATGAATTGCTGAAGTCGTTTGAGCAGCCGTGTATTCCGTAATCGTGTATCGGCATTATTGATCGCCACCGCCAGTGCTTTCCTTTGGCCGACAAGGAATAAACGCTGCTTCGCGCGCGTTATTGCAGTGTAGATAAGATTCCTTTGCAGCATCACAAAATGGGACATCGTTAGCGGTATCACCACGGCATTGAATTCATTTCCCTGACTTTTGTGGATCGTTGTGGAGTATGCCAATACCAGCTGATCGAGATCATCGAATGAGTATTCTGCTTTTTTGCCGTAGAAATTCACGAACAGTTTGGCATCTTCCTTATCATATCCGGTGATCCTTCCGATATCCCCGTTATAGACCTCTTTTTCGTAATTATTCCTGATCTGCATCACCTTATCATTCAGAAGGAATTTCCGCTCGCTCCCCTGCCAGCAGAGCGTGGAACGTCCGTTCAGCACCACCTGAAGCTTCTTATTGAGTTCCTTCACACCGCACAGCGAATTGTTCATGGGAGAAAGGACCTGGATATCCGTCAGCGGATCATATTGGAAATTCTGCGGAAGCACCGTCGAACAGAGTCCGATGATGTGGGATTGGATCTGTTCCGGCTGGTCCGCCTCGATGAACTGGAAATCCTCCGCAAATTCCGGTTCACCGCCGTGATTGATCGTATGCGAGTTGGAGATGATCGAACTCCGCTCAGACTGCCGGAAGATCGTATCAAGACGGATGATGGATAACGATTTCGATTCGATAAGGTCGCGCAGCACCTGTCCGGGACCAACGGAAGGAAGCTGATCCACATCACCCACAAGAACGAGCTGGGTTTCCGGCTTCAGCGCATCAAGCAGGAACGCGAACAATTGAATATCCACCATAGAAACTTCATCCACGATCACGATATCTGCCTGCAGCGGATCTTCACTGTTCCTTCGGAACGATGCACTCGTCGGATCGAATTCCAACACACGATGGATCGTCTTTGCCTCACGGTTACTCACTTCGGCAAGCCGCTTCGCTGCACGTCCTGTTGGTGCGCACAGAATATATTTCATCGCCAGTTCATCAGCCAGTTCGATCATACCGTTCACGCAGAGCGTCTTTCCTGTTCCCGGACCGCCGGTCAGGATGGTGACAGGATGAAGAACCGCGCTCACGACCGCAAGACGCTGCTTCTCGTCGAACTGGATATGATGCCGTTTTTCAATATGGGTGAGTGCTTTATAGAGTTTCTTTTGATCGAGAGGACGTTCACCTTTCTGCATCAGCTGCTTCATCCGTTTTGCCGAGAGTTCTTCTGCTTCATACAGCTTCAACGGAAAAATGGAATCACCCTCGGCGACCACATATCCCGTTTCAACAGCGGACTGAACAGCACGGTCCACTTTTGCTTCATCCACCATCAGCAGCCCGGCTGCCCGTTCGCACAATTCTTCTTTCGGCAGGAAACAATGACCGCCAGCCCTGCAGGCATCATCAAGAACATAACGGACACCCGCGGTCAATCGATAGATACTCTCCTCTTTCACTCCCATCTTTTGGGCGATCTCGTCCGCTGTCTGGAATCCTATCCCGGTTACATCATCAATGATCTGGTAAGGATTCGTCTTCAATATCTCAGACACCATTTTACCGTAGGTCTTATATAAACGGATCGCGGTCCCGGTCGTGATACCGTGAGACTTCAGGAAGACCATCGTCTCCTGCATCTCCTTCATGCTCGTCAACGCAACGAGGATCGAAGCATATTTTTTCCGGCCGATACCGTCCACCTGAAGCAGACGTTCAGGATGGTTATTCAGCACATCAAGTGTATCGCTGCCGAAGGCATCAACGATCTTTTCCGCGAGTGACGGTCCTATCCCTTTGATCAATCCCGAAGACAGATACTGCTCTATTCCTACCTGCGAACTCGGTAAATGCGTTTCATAGGATGTAATGGCAAATTGTTTGCCGTATTTTGCATGGGTCGTCCAGCTTCCGGAAAGGGAATACTCCTCTCCATCCAACGGTTGGTTAAGATAACCGACGGCAGTAAAACTTTTTCCTCCGCTTTCGAACGCACCGATCAGATACGCATTCTCATTGTTATAATAGATGATGCGCTGGAGCAATGCTCGGATCGATTCCTGCGGGGATTGAGGAGGATTTTTTCTCGGATAAGCCATTTATATTCGTTCTTTCACTGCCGTGAACACCTCGTCCACGGTGATCAATTTCATACACTCCAGATATTCTGCACCCTGTCTGAAACATGATGTTGTCCTGCAGGGAGAACAGTCGATCTTTCTGAACATCGGAAGATGCCCCGCAGTTCTGTCATACGGGAACCATATTTCGATCGGTTCGGGACCGAAGATACCGATCGTCTTCGTGCCGACCGCAACGCCGATATGCATCGGACCGCAATCGTTCGATACGAACACCGTGCATTGCGATAACACCGCTGCAAGCGGACGCACCGGAAGAAGCGGCAGTGTATGTACCCTGGTCGTATCCGAACCTGACAGATATGACATCAATTCAGCATCCTTCGGTCCCGGACTCAGTACAACTTCGCAATCCGTTTCTTTTACCAATCTGGAGATCAATTCTGAGAACTGTTCCTTCAGCCAGATCTTGTTCGGCCATGTCGCACCGGGATGGACAGCAATGACAGGTCTTCCCGGCATAACCCCGATCGAACGGAGCACTCGCTGAGCATCATCCTTCTCTTTATCAGTAATAAAAATCTCAGTCGTATGATTGGCCCCTTTGATCCCAAGCGGTGCCAAGGACTGATAATGATGATCGATCGCTGATTTCAACGAACCATCGTCACTAATCTTGATGGTATACAGATTCCCTCTGCCTCGTGTATCGCCTCCGATCCTTACTTTCGCACGCGTTGCAAAGGTCATCAACGCACTGCGCGGATTGCTATAAAGATCGATCGTCAGGTCGTATTTCCCGGTGAACATCTTTGCATACATCTTCATTTGATATGAGAATGAATCCTTCGAAAAATCGAACGGAATGATCTCATCGAGATACGGATTGTTCTCAAGGAGTGATACCGCTTTTGCATCCCCCAGATAGGCCAGATGCGCTTCCGGATATGCTTCACGCAGCGTTTTGATAATGGGTGTCGTCAGCACCACATCGCCGATATACTTCATTCGGGTGAGAAGGATCCTTTTGAATTTCATCGTTTTCTCCTCCACTGGTCCAGTGAATACTGCCAGAGAATATCGCTGACAGAGAATGGGACAAGTTCGAACGTATGATTCTTATCATCCGCGCTGCGATATTCTACGGAGTAAGTCCGTTCACCGATATTGTAGTACCACGATTCAGTAAAATCGCCTTTGCAGTCGATCATATCCGGAGTCCCGCAGACAATATACACAATACCCATAGCAGTTCGCGACCCATCCTCGCATGAAGTAAAAAGTGCGTTCGCTTCAGTGACCTTTTTGAGGAACTCTTTCCGCTTATCGTTACCTCCCCGCTGCTGCCAAAATGCATTGATCCGGATTCCTTTCAGTGCAGCATCACCGAACGTCAATGAATCATACTCCGTCCCCCGAAGAATATACCGTAACGCGGCTACTTCCTCATCAACGGTGACCGAATTGAGGGTCTTTCGTTCACGGCGGAACAGTTCATTCTGATTTTTCAGCGTATCAACTGCTCCATCCCTCGTTACGATCACCTCGCGGTCTACTACTGAATACCCGGCTTCCGGAAGCGGGTAAAAATGAATGGACTGAAATGTCCCGGATGTGAATGCCGTAATGGTTGTTTCTGCGATGAAATACGGAGTGCTGTTCAATAGAGCGCAGGCTGATTCATGTGTCCTGTACGGCGGCATCAGGAACGGTTCATTATCTTCAACATTGGTATCGATATCAGGCCGATAGTACTTCTGCAGAATACGGATAGTATCATTCGGACGGATGTTATATAATTCCTGGAATATTCCAATCGAATCCGTCAATAAAGACACCGAAACCGGTAGAACCGGTCGTATTGTTATATTCTTCCCTCCGGAGATCATCGTATTGAGGAACAACAACGAGCTGGCGCTCACCGATCCGCCGGAATAATCCGCTGCTGTAAAATTCGTTTGCGAACGGGAACGATATCGGGAAAGATCATCAATGGATTCCATTTCGATCACATATCGTCCCGGTGAAAGATGGAAGGACTGGAGAAATGCGTCACTCCGCATGGATGTTGATTCTTCATAGGTCCGGACATTGATGGGTCGATCGACCTCTGCGGTTGTAACGATAGCATCTGCACTGTCCCGAACGATGTAGCGCATAGTATAAGAGGACTTAAATCCGTTCCCGTCCTTCTCAAACCGAAGATTCCGATATTTCACCTGTGAATAGATATCGATCCTGCTCATTCCGTTCCCGCGAACATTCATGATATAAGAATCAAAGTATGGAGTAGAGAACTGTTTGAATTGTGCAATGGAATAACACTCACGGAACGAATTCGTATTCACTGAACATCCGACGATCGCGAAGGAAAACAATACGAAGAGGAAGAGTCGATGCTTTTTTGTCATTGCAGTTCCATCATCACAAAATCACAACGTTCGATCTTCTCATCCAGCATTCCTGCAGCTGCGATACTCGGAACGGTGTTCTTTGCATGCCAGTAATAGAGTTTTGCCTCTTCAAATGCATGATTGCGATAACATTCATCTGCAGTTCTGAGATAGATGAAATATTGCAGCGCAGATATTCTTGCTGTGATTTTTTTCAGCAAATGCATTCTCTGACCATCGAGCGGGGACTGCAGCATCGCCTTCAGATATTCGAGTGAAACGGTCTCTCGGTTCGTCAGGAGCAGGGAATCAATGAGTCCGATCCTTACAGTATCCGGCAAACCGTTGAAGATCAAACGATGGAAAATACCCGGTGAGACTCCATCTTTCAAAAATTGCATCCTCAGCAGCGAGGTTTCTATGAATGATTCAGAGATATTCATCGAACCGATGGCACGGTAATAACTCATTGCTGAGTCTGGTACACCGATCAAATACAATGCATCAGCATACGATAATTGTATTCCCGGATGATTCCTGAGAGATGATCCGTTGGGAAATTCCTCATATCGTCGTTTGACATCCCCGGGTAAATTCTGAGCATTCAACGTCTGGAAGATCCCTCGCAGTGCACCGGTAGTCTGCGCATTGGAAAATGCCTGTTCGAACTCCGATTGCGCACGCCGATAATCCTTCTCCCTCAAGGCGGCGGAACCCCGCTGGTTTTGGGCCGCTACTTCACGGGCACAGGTCTTATAGAAAATGGACTGTTGACCGAACAGAACATTGATCGTTTCGGGCGGAAGAGCAGATGTTTCGACTGACTTGAGGAATACCTTCCAATCCTTCAGCAGACTATCGAGTGACTCACCGAAAACTCCCATGAAGTTTCCGTTCGGGAAGACAAGCCGGAACCGCTCAATGCCATAACGTTCGATCAGGTATCGGACGAATGATCCGGAAACGAGATATGCATAGGAACTTGACTGCGTAGCAAAGCCGGAATAGGTGAACAGCCGTGATGTATTGTCCAATTTTCCGTCCCGAAGTAATGCAGCGGCATATTCATGCGGTGTGAACAATCCATCGTCCCAATCCGAAGCAACGGCCAATCCTTCATTCAATCCCATTTTCGCACTGGCATTGATCAGCGGAAGCCCGAATGCACCCGCAAGCGCATGAACAAGTTCATGGCGGAAGGTCGTTTCAAATGTTCCGACGGTCAGATGGATCTCATGTTTCCACGGTTTGGCGATATTGGTATTGCTGGTGCCGATGAACCGCTGCTTCCATTCTGAATTCGGATAAAGATAGACCGCGGTCTTCGGCAGATGGATATCATTCAATTCCAGATACTCACTCATTTTCCTGAAATGAAATTCGCATTCCGCTTTCAGCACACGCATCTGTTCGGCAGTAAAATCGTTCTCCTGATAATACACGATAAAGTGGTCGGACTCTGAACGCCGGCCGAGAGCGTTTTGGATCTCAGCTTCCGAGTACTCGAATCCTAACGTTCCTCTGAAGAGATGTCCTGCCCCAACGATCAAAAGACAGAAGAGTACGACCATCCACAGTTTTTTATCGCCATAAAACTGTTTTTTTACGGCTCGGAGATTATTCATCAGAGAATCACTTGAATGAAATGCTCCGGCAAGGATGATGAACAAAGCGATCATCATTAATGATGCGATCACAGTGAACTCTCGATAAAGAACGATCTGATAGATATCGCTCAGCGTTTCATCATACGTAATGCCGGGAAAGAATCCCAGAATGAAATTATAGGCGAACAGCTGCGGCTGGGTATATGTTACGAACAGAATGTGGAAGAGTAGCCCGGTGACCGCAACGCAGAACAGAATAATACCGTGCCGGAACGTCACCCCGATCACCAGCGCCAGTGAAATTGAAAAGATCACGGCCCCCTCAGTGATCAGCAGGTAGTAGAGAAGTCCTGTTAGATATGCACAATTCTTAACTGCAAAGGCGTTCAATGTGATCACGCCGAGAGGGATCAGAAGGAGCAGCGTGTTGACCAAAAGATAATCAGAAAGGACGAAGAGCCAGGTCCTGCGCGTGAGCGGTTTCACTCTGTGTTCCCGCATGAACTTGATAGTGAGAATTCCACTGATGAAAGCCGCAGGGATAGCCATCGCGGCAGAGAATTCATATCCGAGATAATTGAACAGCGGTACCTGGGTAAGACCGCCGGCGATCAAAAAATAGATCAGCGCTGCGATCTGAATTCGCGAAGTTCGGAGATATGCCGACAATACACTCAACATGCAGAAAGGATACTAATTATTTTCAACAACTTCACGGAACGTATTGTCGTACTGATCACAGTGTGAACGGTGTAACACCGTTTTTATCAACAACACTGATAACGATCGGTGATTTTTCAGGAGTTTTTTTGCCGACCACAAAAGCATTGCTGATTCGGGTGTGTGCTGCGGATACGACTTCCGTCTTGTCGGTAAAGAATTCTGCGATCACTTCACCCTTGCGCACGCTCTCACCGGCTTTCTTCTTCAGCATAATTCCCGCTTTCGGATCGATAATATCATCCACTTTCGTCCGGCCGGCTCCCAGCATGATACCGGAAAGACCGAGTTCCAATGAATCGATCGAGGAGATGACTCCGTCATCGGCGGCAGTAATGGTTCGTCTGCTGGCCGAAACCGGATAAAGTTCAGGTTGACGAAGGTACTTCGTATCACCGCCTTGACGTTCCACAAGCGCAAGGAACCGTTCGAATGCTTTTCCATTGTGAACGACCTCTTTGCAGCGCTCGATACCTTCTTTCAAGGTTGCTGCTTTTTTCCCGAGCATGACCATTGCTCCGCTCAGCACGTACGTCAATTCCATTACATCGGCAGGACCTTTTCCCTGAAGACATTCCACCGATTCTACGACCTCGACCCAGTTCCCGATCGCATACCCGAGCGGCTGGTTCATATCCGTGATGAATCCTACGGTCTCTTTGCCGAAACTCGTCCCGATTCCCACGAGTGCCTGGGCAAGTTCAACGGATTTCTCATACGTCTGCATGAATGCTCCGCGACCTGTCTTCACATCCAGCACCAACGCGTCGATACCTTCAGCCAGTTTCTTGCTCATGATGCTTCCGGCGATCAGCGGAATGCACTCCACGGTTGCTGTAACATCACGAAGCGCATACATCTTCTTGTCCGCAGGTGCGATCTCTTTCGTCTGACCGATCATCACCAGTCCGATCTCCGCGATGACCTTCTTATATTCATCGATCGATAGTCCGGTATTGAAGCCGGGGATCGATTCAAGTTTATCGAGTGTGCCTCCCGTGTGCCCGAGTCCTCGTCCGCTGATCATCGGTACAGGAACTCCGCACGCAGCTACGATCGGCGCGAGCGGAAGCGAGATCTTATCACCGACACCGCCGGTGGAATGCTTATCCACTTTCACGCCGGGAATGGATGACAGATCGATCACATCACCGGAATGGAGCATCAGACGAGTGAACTCTGCGGTCTCACCTTTGGTCATTCCGCGGAAATATGTCGCCATCAGGAAGGATGACACCTGATATTCCGGAACGATACCTTTCACATAACCGTCGATGACGAATTTCATCTCTTCGGATGTCAGTTCTTCGCCGTTCCGTTTCTTTCGGATGATCTCTACAACATTCATAATATTCCTGTCTTTCGTACACCGAGCAGTATGCCGGCAATAGTTTTTCCGTCCGCGATCTCTCCGTTATCGATCATGGATAATGCTTTGTTCATTGGAATCCGCATCAAGGTCATTGTTGCCTCACCTTCTTCACGCGCCGGACCGTCTTGGTGCAGATACAAGTCGCGGGCAAGATAGATATGTAGCACCTCATCACAGAAACCGGGAGTTGCAAACAGCGAAGTTAGTTTCTCCCACTTTCGCGCAGCATATCCTGTCTCTTCCCTCAATTCGCGTTGCGCGCAGAGTTCCGGGTCCTCTCCTCTATCCAATTTACCCGCCGGCAGCTCTATCACATCGTTCTCGAACGGATGCCGATATTGCTTCACCAGCAGAACATCATTGTTCTCGAACAGACACAGGGTGACCGCTCCTCCGGGATGTTCGACCACTTCCCGTATCGATTCCTTTCCGGATGGATAGAGGATCGTATCGACACGCAGATCGATGATCTTACCGGCGTATTTTTTTTCTTTTCGGAGAATTGTGAACGGGTTCGTCATCATCAAATTTGTTATGGACAACCTGTTGCGGGTACGGGATCTCGATCCCGGCTTTGCCAAATTCCTTATAGATCAGCACACGGATCTTTTCACCTGTTGCGAACTGCAGCTTCACATCAGGAACACGGCAAAACAGACTGAAATGCAGTCCATGATCACCGAATTTCATCAGCAACGCCTCCGGTGCTGGTTCCTTCAGTACATCCTTCTGGGCATGTGCGATCTTCAGCAGGATCGCTTTCACCTGGTCAACATCCGAACCATACGCTGCACTCACTTCAACGATCACCCGCATAACGGAATCCGGATATCCGTAATTGATGATCTTCGTCTTCACCAGTTCATTGTTTGGTGCGATGAGAACATTGTTGTCAAAATCCAGAATCTTCGTACTCCTCAGTCCGATCTCGAACACATCCCCTGTCTCTCCGGAAGGGATCTTTACGCGGTCTCCCACGCGGAACGGACGGTCGATCATGATGATGAAACCCGAGATCATATTGGAGATCGTGTCCTGCGCTGCAAGACCCAAGGCCAGTGAACCGGCCCCGAGGATCGTCAGAAGACTCGCAATATTCTGGCCGAAATGCTCCATCACAACAAGAGTAGTAAAGGCAACAATCGTAAATGTGATCAATCTGTTCGCAAGCGGCGCCAACGCTTGATTGAAGTCATCGTTCTTCTGCCGCTCTGCTATGGAACGCATCGTATGAGTTACCACTGTCCGGATGATCCGCGTAACGACCGATGCAATGATCAGTACCGTTACCAGATACAGAGCAGTATCGGCATATTCGAGGAATGCGAGAAAGGTATCATTCTCCTTCGTCAAACCGAGACGAAGTTGTTTCATCCCGACATAGATACCGACAACGGATGAAAGCGCGATCACCCGCGCATTGATGATGTCGAGAATGATATCATCGAGATCTGTTTCCGTCTTGGAGATGATCCGTTTTCCGACCGTTCCGAGGAACCATTTGAATAATTTTCCCCCAATGATCACGGAGATACCGGCGATCACGCCGAGCACGGTATGGAACAGGATCTCATTCGGACCTGTGATATTTCGTAAAATGTGTAAGAATTGTTCGATCATAGGAAAAAAAATCATCCAGCGGAGGTGAGGACCATATCCCCTACCGGCCGTGGATGATGATGGATTTTTAGATTATTAGCCTTGAAGTCCCCTGCTGCCCGGTTTTGATATCGGCACAGCGGCAAGTTCTGCAGGGATGTTCTCTGCAGGATACGTCTGGACATCCATTTCCATTACGGAATAGAACTTTGCATCGAATTGCGCCTTGCCGTTGCTTCGGTCAACGATACAGCCGATACCGACGAGTTTAGCATCCGAATTCTTTACCAGAGCACACACTTCGTCCACAGAACCACCGGTCGTTACGACATCCTCCACAACCAGCACACGCTCCCCTTTTTTGATATCGAATCCGCGGCGCAATTTCATAACACCGTTCTCCCGCTCAGCAAATACCGTTCGCACACCAAGCACTCGCCCCACTTCCGTTCCGACAACGATCCCGCCGACCGCAGGTGAGATCACGACTTCCACTTCACTGTACTCGTAATGTTTTGCGATATCACCTGCCAGAAGATGCAGATATTTGGGATATTGGAGTACTTTCGCGCATTGAAAATAATGCGGACTGTGCAGACCGGAGGTCAGCACAAAATGTCCTTCCAACAACGCATCGGTCTCTTTGAAGATCTGCAGTATCTGGTCTTTGGGTAATTTCATAGTGTCCGGTTTAAATGAATTAAATAGTGACTACCATTCGTCTTCTAATTCTTCAAGTTCTTCACGCATCTCTTTTACGCTCTTCTCATCATTCTGCTGTTTCGCCAGATCGATACCGTTACGGTAGATGATCTTTGCCTCTTGTGTCTTGTTCATCTTCCCAAGCAGTTGTCCGAGTTGATGATAGGCCGGAAGATATTTCTCATCGATCTTCAGGAGTTCTTCAAGCAGTTCTATCGCTGTCAATGGTTCATTGATGCCGTTATATTCCAACGCCAATGCATACCGCGAGAAAAGATCTTTGGGGTCTCCCGCAATAATTTCCTTTAGTTTTTCAATTCTCTGTTCGCTCGCCATATTAGTACCTATGATAATTTTATGTTGAGTGATATATTCAGGTTACCGTCTGAAAGTTCATTCTCAGTCGGCAGCCTTCGATCGTACAGCCCTGTACGATCGTCACCGTTTTCCACCGTAGATTTAGTCCAAAGCGAATATTAAACCACCAAAGAGAGGAGAAATACGCTTTGCATCTAGCGCGTGAATAAATTTAAGTGAATGAATATAATTAAGTTTTTCCGAGGAAGCCACAGGAAGAATTACAAAAAATCGACGGTTCTATTGATAATTGATCCTGCAGGGCTCTGGTATCACGTCTTATGGAAGTATGCAGCGATACAGAGAAGATTGAGTGATGATAATGAAGGAGGAATCAGTAACCATAACATCGGTAAAACTATCCTTAACGGATTCGCCTATCAACGATCGTTTTTGTATGGAGAATTGATGGTTCGTATCGCGGGGAAAGACGATGATCCTATCAGAAGACGTAACGATCACTGAACGGTTACCGTACGATATAGCAACAGGCTCGAATCCTTGTTCCAATTCGATCACAGAAAGGATATTCCCGAAGATATCATAGTTCACGACCTTGTGCCTATCCAGGACAAATATCTCATCATCCGGCGTGACCACGATATCGACTGGATCGATCAGTTTTTGAGCAGACCCATTGAATGTTCCAACATCACGGATAAATTGACCTTGGGAATTGAATACTGTAATTCGCTTATGATCCCGTTCAACGATGCACAGATCACCTTTTGCCGTTACAGCAGATGCGGTCGGCTGAAAACTTCCCGCACGCCGATCGATATTCTCTTCACGTAATGTCTGCACAACATTCAGTCGATGATCGAGACGCACAACCCTTCGATTATTAAGATCCGCGACATAAAGGTCCAGCAGGAATGAGCTTGTGATATCTGTCGGCAGATCGAATGAATCACCGCCAAATCCTTTCCCTCCCACGGATGATACCACTTCATTACGCGGAGAAACGATGACCACTGAATTCGTCCCTTGATCGACCACAGCAATGTGTCCGTCAGCAAGCATGCTCGCACTGACTGCCTTGGTGAATAGTTTTGCCGCAGATTCAACCGTCATTGTAATGACCGAATCCGCTTGGAACAGGATAAATAGGATGCATGCAGTGATCATTGCTTAATATACAAAAAATCAGTCGAACAGTCTTTTAAAAACAAAAACCCCCGATCACTCGGGGGCTTTTGCTGATCATGAAGAGAGTTCTCTTCCGTTATTCACGGAGAAGATTACTTCATCAACATCATTTTCTTTACCTGTTCGAACGAACCAGCCTGCATT
Source organism: Bacteroidota bacterium (assembly GCA_049317705.1). GTDB lineage: Bacteria > Bacteroidota > Ignavibacteria > UBA10030 > UBA8401 > UBA8401. The sequence continues at coordinate 13,100 of JBMOHT010000101.1, forward strand.
TGGTAGAAGTAGATACCGCTTGCAACTGTTTTGCCCGAGAAGTCCTTGCCATTCCATGTTGCGCGGTGTGCACCGGCTTCATGCATGTCGTTCACGATCGTTGCAACTTTCTGACCGAGAATGTTGAAGATGCTGATTGCAACATTGCTGCGGACCGGAACGTTGTATTCGATCACGGT
>JBMOHT010000102.1:0-13277 GCA_049317705.1 Bacteroidota bacterium
TTATCACCGCAGAACTCATCGAACGCCGAGATCAGATCAGCTGCGATCTCATCCGCGATCCGTCCTTCGATCTTGAAGCGCGGAATGAAATGAACAAGCTCATTGTCCTTATACAGCGCGATCGCCGGGGATGACGGGGGAATTCCCTGCAGCCATTGTTCACGAAGCCGTGCGGTCGCTTCCACTTCCTGTCCCGCAAACACACTCACTTTATTGTCGGGCACATTCGCATTCTGCAGTGCTTTGCGGATCGCCGGACGGGCTTTCCCTGCAGCGCAGCCGCAGACGGAATTGATCACCATCAGCAGTGTACCTTTGTTATTACTGATAGTAGTATCGACATCCTGCGGTGTATAAAGTTCTTTGATTCCGAGTTCCAGCAGTTCATCGCGGAACGGCTGGATCATTACTGGATCGAACGGCATTGTAGCTCCTAAAAATTAAAAAATGATGAATGTTGAATGCATAATGCTAAAAATAACGTCACATCTCTTTCGTAAAATACAAAGAATTTATCAAATAATCAGACAAACGGCTCTGTATTACCATCTTCTACAACAACACGTAATGGAAGAGAGGTTCCCGAAACCACACCAACGGTGAATAAAAAACGCTGTATTTATCATTCACCGTTCTGCATTGAACACTATTTTTTCTTTTTAACGACCTTCTTCTTTGCCGCTTTGACTACTTTTTTCTTAACCGACTTTTTCACTGTTTTCTTCAGAGATTTTTTCGCTGCCTTCTTCGCAGGTTTTTTCGCACTCTTTTTCGCCGCTTTTTTCTTTGCCGTCTTTTTAGCGGGAGCGGATTTCATCTGCGAAGCGATCAGGTTCAATGCACTTCCTGCTTTGAACCAGCCGATCTGACCTTCGTTGAACGTATGGTTCAGTTCAATGCTGTCGAATGTATTGTCGCTGTGTTTCAGTTCCAGGAAGAGCGGCACGCCGGGAGCGAATTTTGTCAGTCCCCGGATCGCGACAACATCATCCTCGCGGATGAGATCGTAGTCCGAAGGATTCTTGAACGTGAGCGCAAGCATTCCCTGTTTTTTCAAGTTCGTTTCATGGATGCGAGCGAAGCTCTTTACGATGATCGCACGACCGCCGAGGAAGCGCGGTTCCATCGCTGCATGTTCGCGCGATGAACCTTCACCGTAGTTCTCATCACCGATGGTGATCCATCCGAGCGACTGTTTCTTGTAATCACGTGCAACAGCGGAATAATCCTTCACCTCTCCGGTGAACAGATTTTTCCCTTTGCCTGCTTCGCCGCTGTATGCGTTCACGGCGTTGATGAACATGTTGTTCGAGATGTTATCAAGATGTCCGCGGAACTTCAACCACTTACCGGCGGGCGAGATATGATCCGTTGTGCACTTCCCTTTCACTTTCAGCAGCACACGGAGATTCTCCAGATCTTTCCCTTCCCATGCCTTGAACGGAGCAAGCAGTTGCAGACGATCACTCTTTGCGCTGACCGCCACTTTCACTTTCGAGCCGTCCTTTGCCGGTGCAAGGAATCCTTCTTCATCCGGTTTGAATCCGTTGCGCGGAAGCTCGTCCCCTTTCGGCGGATCGAGTTTGAACTTCTCTCCTTTGGGATTCTCGATGTAGTCCGTCAGCGGATTGAACGTGAGACGTCCTGCGATCGCGAGTGCTGTGACGATCTCCGGACTTGCCACGAATGCGTGTGTTGCAGGATTTGCATCATTACGCGCCGTAAAATTTCTGTTGAACGAGGTGATGATGGAATTCTTCTCACCCATCGCCACATCATGACGCTTCCATTGACCGATGCACGGTCCGCACGCATTCGCCATCACCACCGCACCGGCTTCCGTTAAGGTCTTCAATTGACCGTCCCGCTCAATGGTCGCGCGGATCTGCTCGCTGCCCGGCGTGATGATCAATTCGGATTTTGCTTTGAATCCTTTGGAGAGTGCCTGACGTGCAACGGATGTCGAGCGCTCGATATCTTCGTAGGAGGAGTTCGTGCAGCTTCCGATGAGTCCCACTTTCAATTCTTCGGGATATCCTTTTTCCTTCACTGCTTTCGCGAACTGCGAGATGGGCCATGCAAGATCCGGTGTGAACGGACCGTTCACATGCGGTTCCAGTTCGTCCAGATTGATCTCGATAACACGGTCGTAGAACTGACCGGGATTCGCCAATACTTCTGCGTCCGGACGAAGATGCTCTGCGATTCCTTCCGCGAGACGTGCTACTTCTTCACGTTTTGTCGAATTCAGATAATCCGCCATGCGCGAATCGTACGGGAATACCGAAGTTGTTGCACCGATCTCGGCACCCATGTTGCAGATGGTCCCTTTACCGGTTGCGGAGATGGACTTGGTCCCTTCGCCGAAATATTCAACGATTGCTCCGGTTCCACCCTTCACTGTCAGAATCCCTGCGACCTTTAGGATGACGTCCTTCGCAGAAGTCCATCCGTTCATCTTCCCTTTCAAATGCACACCGATCACTTTCGGGAATTTCAATTCCCAAGCCATTCCGGCCATCACATCCACCGCATCCGCACCGCCCACGCCGATGGCGATCATTCCAAGTCCGCCTGCATTCGGTGTATGCGAATCCGTTCCGATCATCATCCCGCCGGGGAACGCATAATTCTCGAGCACCACTTGATGGATAATGCCGGCACCCGGTTTCCAGAATCCTATACCGTATTTGTTGGAGACACTGGCAAGGAATTGATACACTTCCTTGTTTTCTGTATTCGCTTTTTGAAGATCGCTCACCGAACCGACTTCCGCCTGGATCAAATGATCGCAGTGGACTGTCGAAGGAACCGCAGCCGACGCTCTTCCGGCGGACATGAACTGCAGCAGCGCCATCTGAGCCGTTGCATCCTGCATCGCTACACGGTCCGGAGCAAAGTCGATATAGCTCTTTCCGCGTTCGGCGGCCTTTGAGGGAGTTTCAAAATAGTGAGCATATAGGATCTTTTCGGTGAGTGTCAGCGGACGGCCGACCAGTCCCCGCGCGGCGGCAATTTTGGAGCCGTATCCGGCGTAGACTTTTTTGATCATTTCTAAGTCGAAAATCATGAAAGTATTCTTTCAGTTTAATGGTTTGGATGGTAGATTTTTGCTAAATATACATAGACTTAAAGTTGTCTGCAAGAATTGAAAAAATTCAAAGCAACGTTGTAGGACCTGATTTTAACTGATTGTCTGCTCCAACATACCGCTGTACAATATCCTCCTATTCTTGCTCATCCCTCATTTTTTACGTATTTTATTGCTTAATTATCACAAAACATGGCAGACAACAATCCACAGACCGAAGAAGAAGTCATTGATGAGGTGAAGGTCCAGCATCCGGCCCGAGCCATCCTGTTCAATGACGAAGTGCATACATTCGATGAAGTGATCGGTCAGATCATGAAAGCGACCGGCTGCGACTTCCCGTCAGCGGAAAAGATGACGTGGGAAGTGCACGATACCGGAAAATCATGCGTCTTCACCGGTGACCTTGTGAAATGCCTGCAAGTGACCAGTATTTTGGAAGAAATTGAATTAATGACCCAGGTCGAAGTGTAGCTATTTTAAAAAATTTGCGTAATCTGTAGCCCATAACCAAAAAAAACAGTCATGGTGAGCAAGGCGCAGGGCAATTTAGTCAAGTCATCCATCGACGCATCCTTTCCCGAAGGGATTCCTTCGGAACAAAGAACGAAGGATTTGCTCAGGATGACTACCGTTTCTGCGCCGCGTCGAACCACCATTACATTTTTGCGTAACATCAGACAATAACACTAATAATTATGACATCTCGCGAAATACGACAATCATTTCTGGATTTCTTCAAATCCAAACAGCATACCATCGTTCACAGTGCTCCTGTCATTCCTCATGGAGATCCGACGCTCCTCTTCACGAACGCAGGTATGAACCAGTTCAAAGAGATCTTCCTCGGAACAGGAAAACGGGATTACACCCGCGCTGCCGATACGCAGAAATGTATCCGCGTCAGCGGTAAACACAACGATCTTGAAGAAGTGGGACGAGATACGTATCATCACACTCTGTTCGAGATGCTCGGCAACTGGTCCTTCGGCGACTATTATAAGAAGGAAGCGATCGCTTGGGCGTGGGAACTCCTCACCGAAGTGTGGAAGATGCCGAAAGAACGTCTCTGGATCACTGTCTATAAAACGGACGAGGAAGCTGCAAAGATCTGGGAACAGTTCATCGATCCTTCACGCATTCTCCGTTTCGGCGATAAAGAGAATTTCTGGGAAATGGGAGACAGCGGTCCTTGCGGCCCCTGCTCCGAGATCCATATCGACCTGACACAGCGCGGCGATGCACCGGAAGCAATGGTCAACGCCGGTTCACCCGAACTGATCGAGATCTGGAATCTCGTGTTCATTCAGTACAACAGGAATGCGGACGGCTCACTCACTGAACTTCCCGCAAAACATGTCGACACCGGAATGGGATTTGAACGTGTCTGCGCAGTGATGGAATCGATGAAGACCGACTTCAAGAGATTCCCGTCGAACTATGATTCCGATGTCTTCACTCCCATCATCTCCCGCGTTTCAGAGATCTCGAAGATCGAATATAAGGCAAGCCACTCGGATGTAGATGTCGCGATGCGCGTCATCGCGGACCATATCCGTGCGCTCACATTCGCAATCGGCGACGGCGCGACTCCGTCCAATGAAGGACGCGGTTACGTTCTCCGCCGTATCCTCCGCCGTGCATCGCGCTGGGGACGCAAATTGGAACTGCGTGAACCGTTCATGTATAAATTGGTGCAGACACTTGTCGATACGATGAGCGATGTGTTCCCCGAGATCAAAGAACATCAGGCGCATATCGAACGGGTCATTAAAAGTGAAGAAGAGAGTTTCAATCAGACGCTGGACCGCGGGTTGGAGATATTCGAACAGACCGTTGAAGGTTTGAAACAGTCCAAAGTATTCCCCGGTGAAGCAGCTTTCAAATTGTATGATACATTCGGCTTCCCGCTCGATCTGACGCAGCTCATCTGCTCCGAACGCGGACTCTCTGTTGACGCGACAACATTTGCTCAATTGATGGACGAACAGCGTGAACGCTCACGCGAATCCAAACTGCACGGCGGTGCAGATGTCTCCGAAAGTGAACGCATTGCGGCGGAAAGCAAAGAGAATTCGAAACATTTCCCGACGGAACTATTCGAGAAGGAATTCCAGTTCCTCGGATACGACCTGACTTCCACCAAGGCGGCGATCCTGAGTGCAGAGAAGAATCTTGTTGTGCTGAATGCGACTCCATTCTATGCTGAATCGGGCGGACAGCTCGGCGATACCGGCGAGATCGTCATCGACGGGAAATCATTCCCTGTTGTGGATACACAGAAGAGCGGTAAAGTTCACGTGCATATTCTGGGAACCGACCTTCCGAAATACTCTTCCCGCTACGAAGCGGAAGCAAAGGTCGATCCGAAACGCCGCTATTCCATTATGCGCAATCATACGGCAACACATTTGATGCACGCCGCACTGCGCCAGACACTCGGCAATCATGTGCATCAGGCCGGCTCACTCGTCTCTCCCGAATATCTCCGTTTCGACTTCGCCCATTTTGCGAAGATGAGCGAACAGGAAATGACGGAGATCGAGAACATTGTGAACGAGAAGATCAAAGAGAATATCATGCTTCAGCATCACCGCGCTATCCCGTTCGACGATGCGAAGAAGATGGGTGCACTGATGTTCTTCGGGGACAAATACGGCGACCGTGTGAATGTTGTGCAATACGGCGAGTTCAGTAAAGAATTCTGCGGCGGAATCCACGTAAAGAATACGAGTGAGATCGGTTTCTTCAAGATCCGCACCGAAGCAAGCAGCGCCAGCGGAGTTCGGCGTGTGGAAGCACTCACGAACGACAATGCCGTTGAATATCTGAAACTTCAGAACAAAACATATCGCGACCGGATCGAATACGCTTACGACATCATCGACGATATCCAGTCCATGCACGATGCGCTCGGAGCTGCATCGCCGTTCACGAATGAACTCGCGCTCGGACTCGACACGAAGCTCCGCAAGTTCGAGGATATCCCCGAGATCCCGCAGAATATCGTCACCGATGAACTGAAGAAAGAGTTTGCGGACCAGCTTGCGCGCTTCCAGGCTCTCGAGAATTACATCCTCGAATTGAGCGACAAGAAGAAGACCATCGAGAAAGAGAAAGCGAAAGCTGCTGTCCAATCCGCCAGCGGTAATATCGACGCACTGATCACATCGGCGCAGACCGTTGATGGATTCAAAGTGGTCAGTTCTAAGATCGCTGCTGCGGACAATGAAGCATTGAAATCACTCGGCGACACGCTCCGCGGAAAACTCGGAAGCGGAGTCGGACTCCTCGCTTCGGTGATCGATGATAAGGTCGCGCTTGTCTGCGTTGTCAGCGATGACCTCATCAAGTCGAAGAATCTCCAAGCCGGAAAGATCGTCGGCGTTGTCGCAAAACAATTGAACGGCGGCGGCGGCGGAAAACCGCATCTCGCTACTGCCGGCGGTAAAGATGTTGCAAAACTTGACGAATCATTGAAGAACTTCTCTGATGTCGTGAAAGGAATGCTCAGCTGATGTCCATCTACGAAAAATTACTCGCATCATCCAAAGCAAAAGGAGCAGCGTACCTCGTCCTGATCGATCCGGACAAGATCGCGAATGAGAAACTTCCCGCATTCGTCGAACAGGCAACGGCGGACGGTGTGGACGGTTTCCTCGTCGGCGGCAGTCTGATCGTCGATGATTCTTTCGAACGCTGCATCACTACCATCAAAAAGCATACGACCGTGCCGACCGTGATCTTCCCCGGCGGATTGATGCAGATCTCCAAAGAAGCGGACGCGCTCCTGTTCCTATCCATCATCAGCGGCAGGAATCCCGAACATCTCATCGGTAGTCAGGTGCTTGCAGCACCGATCGTGAAGAAGATCGGACTCGAAGCCATCTCCACCGCCTATATGCTAGTAGAATCGGGCAGGACAACGTCAGCGGAATTCATGAGCAACACTCGTCCGCTTCCCCGCCACAAACCGGATATTGCCGTTGCACATGCACTCGCAGCGGAGATCCTCGGTTTTAAGATGATCTATCTTGAAGCCGGCAGCGGTGCAGAACAATCCGTTCCTGAAGAGATGATCGGCGCAGTGGCAAAATACTGTTCAGTCCCGCTCATCGTCGGCGGCGGCCTCCGCACTCCTGAGGACGCATACAGAAAAGTACGTGCCGGCGCGAAATTCATCGTCACCGGAACAGTGCTCGAAAAGGACGGCAGTGCGAATCTCGTGAAAGAATTTGCAGCAGCGGTCCACAACAAATAGTCATTTATCAATACTAAGAGATGCTGGATAGTAGATACTGGATCTAGCATCTAGTATCCAGTATCAAATTTCTTCTTACGTTTTTTCTACCGATTCTTTAAAACTATGGCCCACTTACCTCTTACACTCGTCTACCGACAATCATTCATCCAGGACTCTCTCAAAGCGAGCGCCGAGACAAAACTAAAGATCGCCGAACACTGCAACGGCGACATTTCCAAGGCGATCGACATCATCATTCAGGCATTCAAGAATAAGAAGAAAGTGCTTCTCTGCGGTAACGGCGGCAGCGCGGCGGATGCTCAGCATCTCGCAACGGAATTTGTCATTCGTCTTTCGCCCAACATTAAGCGTCCCGGACTCCCCGCGATCGCTCTCACGACCGACGCGTCGAATCTGACCGCCGGCGCGAACGATATCGGCTATGATAATGTCTTTGCCCGTTCCATTGAAGCTCTGGGCAACGAAGGAGATGTTCTGATCGGTATCTCCACCAGCGGGAATTCACCGAGCGTGAACAATGCGTATATTAAAGCACGCGAGATGAAGATGGTCACTATCGGATTCCTCGGCAAGGACGGCGGCAAAGCGAAAGAATTATGCGATCTGCCTATCATCGTCCCGTCGAACGATACCCAGCGCATCCAGGAAGGTCACATCACCATCGGTCACATCATCTTCCAGGAAGTGGAACAGGAGATGTTCGGATAGGAACAGAGTCCAGTATTCAGATCTCAGATAACAGACAAATAATCTTTCAATCTTGTAATTTTGCAATCATCATAACCGGCGAATAATGATCTTCACTTCCGAAACTATCGAACAGCTGATCGAAGAGTTCGCTTCCCTACCAAGTATCGGCCGCAAGACAGCGCAGCGTCTCGCCATGCACATCCTGAAGATGCCGCGGGAAGAGGTCGTTGCGTTCTCCAAAGTGCTCATCGATGTGAAGGATAAGGTCCGCTACTGCACTGTCTGTTTCAACATCACCGAAAGCGATCCCTGTTCCATCTGCTCCAGCCAGAAACGGAACCGTAAAGTGATCTGTGTTGTGGAAGAACCGAATGATGTCATTGCGGTGGAAAAGACACACGAGTTCAATGGACTCTATCACGTGCTCGGCGGCGCTCTCTCTCCGCTCGATGGTGTTGGTCCAGAGGATCTGAAGGTCCGCGAGTTGCTCACACGACTCCATGATGATGTGCAGGAGATCATCCTTGCGCTCAATCCGAATGTGGAGGGGGAAACGACGACACTGTATCTCGCAAAATTGCTGAAGCCGCTCTCCATCAAAGTAACACGAATCGCACGAGGACTCCCGATCGGCAGCGATCTCGAATTCGCGGATGAAGCCACACTCACACGCGCACTGGAGGGACGGGTTGCGCTCTAACGGACTCTATATTGCGGCGCTCTCCCTATTCCTGCTCTCCTGTAATCTGTTCGATACGCGCGATCCCGAGAATCCGTTGACGGATAATCAAACACTTCAGCCGGCCACATCGCCATCCATGCTCATTTCCAACTTTACGACCTCGTTCCAGCAGAAGAATCTTCAGGAATACGGAAAGCTGTTCGCCGATTCAACCTTCCGCTTCATCGCCACGCAGTCCGCCTATGCGCGGTACGGAACGGTCTTCCTTTCTTGGAACAATATGTCGGAATCGGATTACTTCCGGAACGCCGTTACCGAGATCGGGAATCTTTCATCGCCGCAGCTCTCGTTCACAACTGTGTCTTCGGTACAGTTCCAGTCCGATTCTGCCGCTTATACGGTCGATTATGTCGTCTACATTCCGCACTCGCGCGCAACGACCAAACAGTTCACGGGACGAAGCGAACTGTACATGGCACCGAACAAGAATAATGTGTGGTCCATCTACCGCTGGGTGGATTTTGAAACGAAGAAGGATTCCAGCTGGAGCGAGTTCAAAGGACAATTCACAAAATAATGCGGCTGACCGTTCTGATGATATTGACGGCGGTGCTCATCGGATGCAACAATCCGTTTGCGCCGAAATTGGACACATCACCGTCGAACAGTAGCACCATCCTCGGCGATCAGCATCAGATCGACGGTGTCTTTCAGAATTTCAAGCAGGCATATGCATTCCGCGATTCCACCATCTACGGACAGCTGCTTGCACCCAATTTTATTTTTATTTATCGTGATTACGATAAAGGAGTGGATGTGTTCTGGGGACGCGATGACGATATCCGCACGACATACGGATTATTCCAGAACGTACAGCGGCTCGATCTGGTGTGGAATTCGGTCATCTCTTCCACCATCGACCCCGACAGTCTGAAAGCGACAGTCATTCGGAATTTCAATCTTACGGTCACTTTCAGTGCCAATGATATTGTTCGTGTTGACGGTTATGCGAACTGGACGTTGGAGAGGGCCCAGCAGAGCGATATCTGGAAGATCACCCGCTGGCGTGATGAATCGAATTTTTAGAGCATCCAGTTAAATTCGTTGTAAATTCTCGGAGTATAGGAAACCAATTTTGTTTTCCGCCACCAAGGCACAAAGACACAAATTTTGGAAAATATACTCCACTAATTTCATTTATCTTTTGTGGGATTTTGTGCCTTTGTGTCTTCGTGGCGAGCTTCTAATTATATTTAATTTTTGCTTGTAATTTTCCGATCAGTTACAAATAGACTATGAAACAATTGAAGATATCATTCCAAGGAGAATACGGCGCATTCAGCGAACAGGCTGCCCTTGCCTATTTTGGGAAAAGCAGTATTCCCGTTCCACGCGAGAATTTCCGTGATGTCTTCGAGGACGTGAAACGCAGGAAGAGTGACTTCGGTATCGTGCCGGTGGAGAACTCCCTGTTCGGAAGCGTCCATCAGAACTTCGATCTATTGCAGGAATACCCGCTGCAGATCATCGGCGAAGTGAAACTCCGCATCCGGATGAATCTGATGGGATTAAAGACCGCGCAGTTGAAGGATATCCGTGATGTCTATTCGCATCCTCAGGCGCTCGGACAAAGCGACCGGTTCCTTCGCACATTGAAGAAGGCGAAACTGCATCAATTCTACGATACTGCCGGCGCGGCAAAGATGGTCTCAGAAGAACAGAACAGAACGTATGCAGCCATTGCCAGTGAACAGGCAGCGGTCCATTACGGACTGAAGCTCCTGAAGAAAGGGATCGAGACCGATCACCGCAATTTTACCCGGTTCGTTGTCCTCTCAAAAAAAGGAACAAGACCGAAACAGCATGCTAAGACATCGCTGATCTTTGCCACCAAACATGCTCCCGGTTCACTGGTGAACTGCCTCTCGCTCTTTGCGGACAGGAACATCAATCTGCTCAAGATCGAATCGCGGCCGTTCGTCGGCAAACCGTGGGAATATCTCTTTTTCGTGGATGTCGAATCCGATCAGCAGGATGGTGATTTTACGGCCGCATTCAAACAATTGAAGAAAATGACATCCTATCTCAAAGTGCTCGGCTCATATGATATCGGCAAGGTGGTGAAGTGATATGACGTTCTTTTATTCGTTCAGAGAAGGTTTCTCCGGATTCAAACGTGCGCGGCTCTCGTCCGTCATCACGATCTTCACCATGACCATCTCGCTGCTGCTGCTCGGTTTGTTTGCGATCATCTACCGGAACACGAATTCCATCATCCAGTCCTTTCGCGACAAAGTGGAGATGGAAGTGTTCATCACATCGGAAGCGGATAGTGCAGCAACGAATAAGATCCGCAGTGCGGTCACGGGAGTTTCCGGTGTATTGAGTGCATCGTATATCTCGAAGGAAGAGGCCGCAAAGATCTTCAAGAAGGAATTCGGCGAGGATATCAATTCCGTTCTCGACTTCAATCCGCTGCCGGCTTCATTCAAACTCCGCTTGGAAAATGAGTATAAGAATTCTGACAGCGCAAAGTCGGTCTACTCGGCACTCTCCGCTATCGACGGTGTGGATGATGTCGTCTACCGCAAGACATTACTGGAGATCCTCGACCGACGGGTGAAGATCTTCATCGGCGCCAGTGCTGCGATCGGACTCACTTTGCTCATCGCCGCGATCTTCCTCGTGTCGAATACCATCCGTCTTACCATTTATGCAAAACGGAAGATGATCACCACTATGAAGCTCGTCGGCGCCACACGGAGTTTCATCCGCATGCCGTTCCTGATCGAAGGGATGCTCCATGGACTGATCGGCGGCGGGCTTTCGGCGGGACTCATCTGGACGATCATCTATCTGGCGAGGACATTTGTCAGCGCTGAACTGTCAGAATTCTTCACGGTGGAATTGTATTTCTACGCTGTCATGATCCTCTTCGGCATCATCCTCGGCTTGCTCGGAAGCGGCTGGTCCGTAAAACGCTTTATCAGTGAAAATATTGTCCTGAATTAACCTTCAGTATCCCTTTCATCACGCTTTAGTTTTATTCTCCGTGCACTCTGTGCCTCCGTGGTGAAAAGTTTAAAATGACAAAGGGCGGGAGATCATCCCGCCCTTTCTTAATTCTCCGTGTTCTCTGTGCCCTCCGTGGTGAGAGCTAGAACTGCGCCGAGAAGAACTCCCTGTTCAGCCGCGCTATGTGCGTTACGGAGATCCCTTTCGGACATTCCGCTTCGCAGGCATAGGTGTTCGAACAGCTTCCGAATTTCTCTTCATCCATCTGTGCAACCATGCGTGTGACACGTGTTTCGCGCTCCGCCTGTCCCTGCGGCAGCACCGCCAATTGGGAGACCTTTGCACCAACGAACAGCATCGCCGATGAGTTCGGACACGCTGCTACGCATGCACCGCAACCGATACATGCAGCGGCATCGAATGCTTCATCCGCGACCGGCTTCGGAACCAGTATCGTATTTCCGTCCGGAATACCGCCTGTTTTCGCCGATGTATAGCCGCCGGAGCGCATAATACGGTCGAAAGCCGTGCGATCGACCATCAGGTCCTTTAATACCGGGAATGCTGTTGCGCGCCACGGTTCAACGATGATCTCGTCACCATCTTTAAAACTGCGCATATGCAGCTGGCATGTTGCGATGCCTCTGCCCGGACCGTGTGCACGACCGTTGATCATCATACCGCAGCTTCCGCAGATACCTTCGCGGCAGTCATGATCGAATACGACGGGTGTTTCCCCTTTTTTCACGAGTTCGATGTTCAGCACATCGAGCATCTCAAGGAACGACATATCCGGCGAGACATCGCTCACCGGGTAATCAACGAACCGTCCTTCGTCATTCCTGTCCTTTTGCCGCCAGATCTTAAGCGTGAGTTTCATTCATAGCTCCTTATTTATAGCTCCGTTGTGAAGGATGGACCTCTTCGAAATCCAACGGTTCCTTATTCAATTTTGGTTTGCCCGGTTTGCCGCTGTATTCCCATGCCGCAACGTACGAGAACTTCTTGTCGTTCCGTTTTGCTTCGCCTTCTTCCGTCTGATATTCCTCGCGGAAGTGGCCGCCGCATGATTCTTCGCGGTGCAGCGCATCGATCGCCATCAGTTCACCAAGTTCCATGAAGTCCGCAACGCGTTGTGCTTTCTCCAGTTCGGTGTTGATGTCGTGAGCGTTGCCGGTGATCTTCACTTCTTTCCAGAATTTCTCGCGGATCTCGGGAAGGAGTTTCAGCGCTTTCTGCAGCCCTTCTTTCGTCCGGCCCATGCCGACATAATCCCACATCACTTTGCCGTACTCGCGGTGGAATTCGTCCACGGTCTTCGTGCCGTCGATGCTGAGCAGTTTGTTGATGGTTGCCGTCACGTCATCTTCCGCCGCTTTGAATTCTGCTGCATCTTCTTTCACTGCAGCGAACTTATTGCTCGCAAGATAATCGCTGATGGTGTACGGCGCTATGAAGTAACCGTCGGCGAGTCCCTGCATCAGCGCGCTTGCGCCGAGACGGTTCGCTCCGTGGTCCGAAAAGTTTGCTTCACC
>JBMOHT010000103.1:0-13255 GCA_049317705.1 Bacteroidota bacterium
ACATTCTTGATATCGTGTGAACCGAATTTTATGATCACGTCGCCTTTCAGCAGACCGGATTTCGATGCAGGACTGTTGTCTCGCACGCCGGCTAGGAGCATTCCGTTTGCATCTTCGGAATAATCCGGAATTGTGCCGACGAATACCCTGAATCCCTGGCGTGAACCGCCCTGATCCTGTGATTGTGTCTTCAGATAATCGGGACGGGCTGCCGTCGTATCGATCTCCAACGCAAGTCCGGAAGCAAAGGAAACAATGCTGCTCATTCCGGGAAGATTGATCTTATCCGCGTCATCGGACGGACGATGGTAATCGTCATGCAGTCCGGTAAAGAAGAAGAGGACGGGGATGTTCGCTGCGTAGAACGAGGAGTGATCGCTCGGTCCGTATCCATCTTTAACGAACTTCAATGTAAAGAGTGAATCGATGTTATGCTTTTTCGCAAGCGATTCCCATTTGGTCGATGTGCCCGTTCCCTGAACGGTCAGTGCATTATCCTTCAATCGGCCGACCATATCGAAATTGATCATCGTGACGGCATCGGTAAGAGGGAAGGCGGGATGCTTGGTATAATATGCAGAACCGAGAAGTCCCATCTCTTCGCCGGAGAATGCCAGGACAACGACATTACGTTTCAGTTGGTTCTTATACTCCGACAATCGACGTGCAACTTCGATCACAACGGATGTTCCCGAAGCATTATCGTCCGCACCGTTATGGATCTCATTCTTGTCCGGAGCAAGTGAACCGGAACCTTGTCCGCCGTACCCCAGATGATCGTAATGAGCACCGATCACCAAATGTTCGGCACCGTCATTCACTTTCAACTGGCCGGCAACATTCTGGGTCTTCTTTTTGATCTGAATGATCTCGGACGAGAGTGACAGGGTGATATTCTTGATCTCTACCGATGCGGGAGCATTTGTGCGCACGATCTTGCTCCGCAGGGAGTCGATATTGAGTTTGTTCTGTTTCAATAATTCATTCACGAAATTACGTGTGACTGAGAATACCGGGATACCGGCATTGCTGAATGAATTATCATATTTTAATTTTAAAAGAGTATCGGAAGAATCATCTGCTGTTGCAGTGACAAGTAATAATGCCTTTGCTCCTTTGTCGCGCGCCTGCATCGCTTTGTAACGGAGCGCTGACTGCTTGGAGTATTTTGAATGCGGGTTATCACCGTCTGGGGCGAAACGCATCGCGATCACAACTTTGTCTTTTACATCGATCCCTTTGTAATCATCATACGCGGAATCTGCCGTCATTCCATAACCGACAAAGACCGCTTTCCCTAGCGCAGAACCATTTGCAGAGAATCCTACCGGGATGAAATCCTTATTGACGGCATACGATGTCGGTTTCTTTTTCCCCAAAGAAACCGAAAGCATGTTTGCAGTTCCTACTTCGAGACCTTTCACCACTTCGAACTGCTGGAAATATGTTCCGTTGTCTCCGGCAGGGAGGAGTCCGATCGATTTGAATTGTTCCGCAATGTACTGAGCAGCAAGATCGTTCCCTTTTTCACCGGTTCCGCGTCCTTCAAGTCCGTCCGATGCAAGAAGATTGATGTGCCCAGTCAGATTCACTAACGTGGGATCATCGACCCAGTCAGTCATGAACACATTGAATTCATGACGTGTTGTTGCATTTCTGCTAGAAACGAAGACCAATTTCTTTCCGTCAGGACTGAACATCGGAAATCCGTCAAATCCTTTTGAGAAGGTCACTTGCTCAAGATTCTTTCCGTCCACTCCGATCAGGAACAGATCGAAATCATATCCTGTCGGATCATGCATATTGCTGGCGAAAATGATCCGCTTTCCATCGGGTGTGAAGAACGGTGCAAAATTTGCCGCACCGTTGTGCGTCAGTTGACGTTTCCCGGTACCGTCAGCATTGATCAGGAATAATTCCATCGCCGTCGGTTTCACTAGTTCTTCTTTCAGCAATTGCTCGCCGTCAAGTCGGTCCTTCGGATCGATTGGGTGGTGAGCGCGATAGACGATCGTTTTGCCGTCCGGCGAGAAGAATGCTCCGCCGTCATATCCATTGTCATTCGTCAAACGGCGGACGTTCGAACCGTCCGCATTCATTACATACAGTTCAAGATCACCATCGCGGGAAGAAGTGAATACGACCTGCTTACCATCGGTCGAAACGGTTGCTTCTGCATCATATCCGTCGCTGGCCGCAAGTTTCTTCGGATTCGAACCGTCGGCATTCGCTACATAGATGTCATATGCATTGAAGACACCCCACAAATATCCTTTGGACCGGTCCGGTGTCGGAGGACAATCGGAATCATCATCATGTGTTGATGCATACAGGATCTTTCCATCCGGAAAGAAATAACCGCACGTTGTTCTTCCTTCGCCGGTACTGACAAGTTTGTTGTTCGAACCGTCGATATTCATCGTGAAGATCTGATCACAAAGATACTTATCTTTGGTCGCTTGATAGATCAATTGTTTGCTGTCCATCGAGAAATATGCTTCTGCATTCGATCCGCCGTTCGTGATCTGACGGATAGCGCCGAAATGCCGTTCGGTCTGTGAGAACAGCAGCATTGTGGAACATAGGAACAGAACTATTTGCTTCATTGTTACTCCTTAAGGTGACTGTTGAAAAACTCCGCCTAAATTTACCGATTAGAAGACGTGGATGCAAGGTTTGTCTGTTATTCACTGCGAAAAAATCGTATATTTTACTATAAGAGAACCATAGGATCATTGAATGTATCATCGAGCTCTACATCGTTTCGCTTTATTGACTGCGGTCTCAACTTTTCTGCTCATTTTTGTAGGCGGACTCGTCACGAGTACAGGTTCAGGACTTTCCGTTCCGGACTGGCCGACAACGTACGGTCAGAATATGTTCACATTCCCGATCGATCAATGGGTCGGCGGGATCAAATATGAGCACGGGCATCGGTTATTCGCATCCCTGGTCGGATTCCTTACTGTTATTTTAACGGTGTGGGTGGCATTAAAAGAGGAGAGAAGGTGGGTGAAGTGGCTGACCTTCTATGCATTAGGAGCAGTCATTCTACAAGGCATCCTCGGGGGACTAACCGTACTGTTCCTGCTGCCGACTGCGATCTCAGTTTCTCATGGAATGCTTGCGCAGACATTCTTTTGTGCTGTTTCTACCATTGCATTGGTGACATCCAAATGGTGGATCGACCAAAAAGATTCAATAGGATCAGAGAAGAACAAATTTCTGCAGAATATCTCCATCATCACAGCACTGATGGTATTTATCCAACTGGCGCTCGGTGCAATACTACGACACACCTATTCAGGATTATCGATCCCTGAATATCCGCTGGCATACGGTCAAATACTTCCTTCGCTGGATCCGGACAGTATTCGTTCATACAATCAGCACTTGATCGATATCGGCATGAAATGGGCTGGGGATAAACCGGTCGCGACCTATCAAATTGTTTTGCACCTGCTGCATCGCTATTGGGCAATTGCTGTAACCGGTATGGTCCTGTTCCTTGGTTTTCGCCTTCGTTCCCTCGGTGAGCCATCCGGCATCCTAAGAAAGCATGGAACGCTCCTGTGGACGATGGTCATCATTCAATTTACTCTCGGTATCTTTACCGTCCTTACAAGAAAAGAAGTGATCATCACTTCACTCCATGTTGATATTGGTGCTTTAGTGTTGATGACTACGGTCCTAACAGCGGTACGTATAGCCAGGTTCCGTTGGGTGAGCAACGATCGGGAAAGCCGATGATAGGGAAGGACGAGAACGTGTCGATAGAAAATGAAGAACAAAATACGGAAAGAACTCTCGGAATGTTCTGCAGGGACCTATGGCTGCTGATGAAGCCGGAATTGACACTGCTTTCCGTTTTCACATCACTCGGTTCAGCATTTCTTGCTATCCAGATCGCTCAGGAATCGCAGCTGCTTATCTTCCCGCTGTTAGCTGCCGGTACATTACTGGTCGGCGGAGGCTCAGGAGTCCTAAATCAGTTCATCGAACGTGATTACGACCTGATCATGAAGCGAACACAAAAAAGGCCTATTCCGGACGGCAGGATAACTCCAAATGAAGCATTAATTTTTGGGATTATCATTTCTGTTATCGGCACCGGCATTTTGTTTCTCATAAACTGGCTGACAGCATTTCTGGCACTGGCCACACTGGTCACATATGTCTTTCTTTATACGCCTCTAAAAAGAATCTCACCTATTTCAACCATTATCGGTGCAGTTCCCGGTGCGTTGCCTACTCTTATCGGTTGGGCAGCGATACAAAACTCACTTTCATACCAGTCCTTAACTCTATTTGCCATATTGTTTTACTGGCAAATGCCTCATTTTCATTCCATCGGTTGGCTTTATAGAAATGACTACATAAAAGCCGGATTTAAGATCTTGACGTGTGTCGATTTATCAGGGAAAAAAGTGGCGGTCCAGATAATTGTGCATCAAACAGTATTACTTTTCGCAGCATTAACACCAGTTCTCGTCGGATTGGTATCGTCGGAATATCTTCCCGTCTCAATTATACTCAGTTCAGTCTTCCTGTTCTTCGGTATCAGATTCTCCAGATCACTGAAGGATGATTCATCAAGTGCAGCGGCGAGACAATTGTTCTTTTCATCCTTATTCTTCCTTCCCATCATCTTTTCGGCAATGATCATCTTCAAGATCCATTGACCCAATGACTGTATGAAATTCGAATACCTTTCCACACTCAATGCTCTCCTGAACTTCATCAGCTTTCTCCTATTGATCATAGGATATCGTCATATCAAAGCAGGGAGACGAGAACAGCATCGGAAATATATGCTGGCCGCCCTGACGACCTCAGGATTATTTCTGATCAGCTATCTGGTATATCATGCGAATGTAGGATCTGTAGCGTTCAAAGGAGAAGGATGGAGCAGGCCGGTCTATTTTACTTTGTTAATATCTCATGTGATACTTGCAGCGGTAATTGTGCCGATGGTTGCGGTTACGGTTGTGAGGGCGTTGAAAGGGAATTTTGAGCTTCACAAGAAGATAGCAAAGAAGACATTTCCACTGTGGGCATATGTCTCCGTCACCGGTGTACTGGTATATCTGATGTTATACCATCTCTTTAATTGACTGAGAAATAAGCAGTTAAGCTAATTTATCTCTAAAATAATCTCGCTTACTAATTTTGTAAAATCACTCTTTACTCTATTCGCAGTTTCAGTTACTTCTTCGTGTGACAACTTCGTCGGTGATATTCCTGTTGCCATATTCGTAATACAAGAGATCCCAAGAATCTTCATTCCCAATTGATGCGCAACGATGATCTCCGGAACAGTTGACATTCCAACGGCATCAGCTCCAAGTGTAGCCATCATTCTTATCTCAGAAGCCGTTTCGTAGGTCGGTCCTTTCGTCCAGCAATAGACCCCTTCTTTCGTCTTAATTCCATATTTCAACGCTGTGGCACGTCCTTTTTCCAACAGTGAAGGACTCATTGCCGGTTCTTTTCGGGAATGAAGCACGGAATTCAGATCAGAAAAGCCGATCAGAGGATTCTCTCCTGTCAAATTGATATAATCGCGGATGAACATCAGCGTTCCTGAATCGAAGAGACGGTTAATTCCGCCTGCGGCATTAGTTACGATCAAATATTCAGCCCCGACACCGGCAGCAACTTGAATGGGGTGGACCACTTTTTTAACATCATTACTTTCATACAGATGAACACGTCCCTGGAAGACGATCAATTCAGCAGAGGTCCGACCGCCGTTCACAAGTGTGCCGAAGATGATCTTTCCGGCATGACCGGGAACTGTCGAAACCGGATAATTCGGGATATCACCGGTGGAAATGGTGATCGGATCTTTGATCTGTTGAGCGAAATCTCCAAGACCTGACCCAAGGACAACTGCGATCCTGGGAGCTTTGGTTATTTTTGACTTCAGATACGAAACAGATTCTTCTAACGCGCTCATAGGAATTCCTTCTTTTTATCCGACAAGGATGCCGGCGATGGTCGCGGTCATCAATGTTGCGATCGTTCCGCCGAGTAACGCACGGAGTCCGAATTTTGCAATATCACTTCGTCTGTTCTCAGCAAGCGGTGAGATGCCGCCGATCTGAATCGCGATGGAAGAAAAATTAGCGAAGCCACAAAGAGCATATGTTGCGATCGTTATCGCTTTGGGAGACAACATCTTAGCAGAGATCATATCAGCAAGTCTCGAATAGGCAACAAACTCATTGAGCACTGTTTTAATTCCCATCAGACTTCCGACATTCAGCGCATCGGCCCACGGAACACCAATGGCGAATGCTACGAATTGAAGGACAAGTCCGAAGACCAACTCAAGCGAAAGCGGACGATTGAAATTCTGCATAAGAATGACATTCAGTCCGGAGACCTCACCGGTCCATGAAAGCAGCGAATTCAATAAAGCGATCAGCGCTACGAAAGCGATCAGCATTGCAGCAACATTGATCGCCAATTTCACACCGTCCGAAGCTCCTCCGGCAGCCGCTTCGATCAGATTTGAATGGGTCTTTTCGATCTCTATCTTAACAGATCCTTTCGTCAGCGGTTCTTCAACTTCCGGTATCAAGACTTTTGCAATGATCATTGTTGCAGGGGCCGACATTACACTTGCCGCTAACAAATGACCGGCAAACTGCACCTGTGCGGTTCCTAATTCCCAGCCGTTTGCCTTTGCAAAAGCAACGCCGAGCATCTGAACATACGCTGCCATTACTCCGCCGGAAATGTGAGCCATTCCGCCGATCATCATGGTCAGCAGTTCGGATTTCGTCATGCTGGAAATGTACGGTTTCACGGTCAGCGGAGCTTCCGTCTGTCCGATGAACACGCTTGCAGCGACTGCGAGCGATTCAGCACCGCTGGTACCGAGAACTTTCGCCATGAACCACGCGATTCCCTGAACGATCTTCTGCATGATTCCCAAATAATAGAACACCGACATCAGCGCGGCAAAGAAAATGATGGTGGGAAGGACCTGGAATGCGAAAAAGAAACCCATCGTTCCGGGTGCAGCCGGTCCGATAGCAAGAGGACCGAACACGAATGAAGCTCCTTCAGTCGTGAATTCGAGCAGTTTCACGAAACCACCGCTGATTGCATGAAATACACCGCGGCCGATATCGGTCTTGATAACAATGAACGCGAAAAGGAACTGCAATGCAATTCCCGTTGCGACCAGTCTCCAATTGACCTTGCTCTTGTTATTAGAGAAGAGGAATGCTATTCCCACAACAACTGCAAGACCAAAAAATCCGTGCAAGATATTCAGGATATCCATGATGACCCTTTGAGTAATGAGATAAAAAAAGAGGGCTCCCATCAGGAAAGCCCTCAAAACTTATTCAGGGATGTAATGACATTTTCTGCAGCGTGCTTCATAGGAATCCGCTGCACCGACCACCACGCGGTCGGCATTGGCGATCTTCCGCTGAGTTCTGTCGGCAGGATTGCCGCAGACAACGCAGATAGCGAGCGTCTTCGTGATATATTCTGCGACGGAGAGCAGTTGGGGCATCGGTTCGAAGGGAAGACCGCGGTAATCCTGATCAAGTCCGGCGACGATCACTCGTTTGCCGTCATCCGCTAGTTTGTTGCACACGGCAACAACGGACATGTCGAAGAACTGCACTTCATCGATCCCGACGACCTGCGCATCTTTTGCAAGTGCGGGGATCTCTTCGGCTTTGTCGATGACGATGGATTCAAGTGATTGTGTATTGTGAGAGACGATCTGATTTGCGGAATAGCGGTTATCGATGCGCGGTTTGAAGATGACAACTTTTTGACGTGCGATCTGCGCTCTGCGCAGTC
Source organism: Bacteroidota bacterium (assembly GCA_049317705.1). Classification (GTDB taxonomy): domain Bacteria; phylum Bacteroidota; class Ignavibacteria; order UBA10030; family UBA8401; genus UBA8401. The sequence goes on from JBMOHT010000103.1 coordinate 7,831, forward strand.
TTCGGATCAATTCTTCCGTCTTGCCGCTGAACATACAACCGGCAACGACCTCGATCCATCCGATATTTTGCGGTGCTTGCTGTTGGGTGACTTCCATAAAAAGAGAACGTGTTTAATGAATTCTTCCAGTGATCTATTTAACTACGAGAAGAATATAGAGAAAACACGTTCTAATTTCAAAGAGAAATTTGGTCACGCAAGCGTGATCACTGTCAGTTCTGCGGGACAATTGATGCGGATGGGAAGTCCTGTAAACCCGATACCGTTGTTCACATACAAATGCGAATCACCGAGTGAATAGAGACCGGAGATGTACCGTGATGCGAGAGTTGCGAGTGAGATCCTTGTGTTGTCGACCACTCCAAAAACGACCTGTCCGCCATGCGTGTGACCGCTGAGCGTAAGAGCGATCCCCAGATCCTTTGCCTGTTGGAAATAATACGGTTTATGGCACAGCATGATCTTCGGCTGTTCGTTCTTTGCAAATGCGAGCGCTTTCTTCATATAGTCCGCCGGATCGACATTCCTTCCGATATCATCCACGCCGACAAGATTGAAATATGAATCATCTTTTTGGATCTTCACGGCATCATTTCTCAACAGTTTGATCCCGCATTCATCCACTTTCTTTGCGACCAGTTCGACATCTTTAGTGAAATAATCGTGATTGCCGAGACAGCCGTACACTCCGTGTGCCGCTTTTAAATTTGCAAACGCTTCAGCGAATGGGTAGACCTCTTCCGTTTTACTGTTCACAAAATCGCCGGTCACAACGATCATATCCGTCTTAAGGTCATTCATGGATTTGACATAACCATCCATATCCTCCTTATTCATGAATACACTGGAATGAATATCGCTCATCATGCCTATGGTGAATCCTTTGAATCGTTCCGGGAGATTCGGGATAGTGATGGTCTTTCGATTGATCTCGAAATCTCCTTCTGCTTCGGTACCGGCAGCCGCTCCGATAAAGGAATATGCTGAAAGACCGACAGCCGATGTCTTAAGGAAGGCCCGGCGGGAAGCATCGATCGATTTGAATCCGTTGGTTTGTTTCATTTCCTCAACCTTTGAATTGATCTGTGGATGGAGAGTTACCGATTTGAACAATAATTTGAATGGAAGTGCAGCGAGAGCAATAACTAAAAGCACAAATGAAACGAATAGTGATGCTACCTGCCAAATAAAGAAGGGAAGCATCATCGGAATGACGAAATCCGGCAGCTGAAGATAATTTCTATAGACGAAATAGAACGCAAAGAAGGGGATGTTAAAAAAAATAAAGACCATTGCAGCAGCTTTTGTACTCCACAACGGGAAGTTTCTATGCTCTTGAATGACGTTCTTTACCTTTATGAATAAAAAGGTCTGCAGAAGGATTATTATACTAAAAACGATATAGATGAAGATTGGCATACTTTATCTTGATTTTTCTTCTCCTTTTCAATAAATTGAAACACTTACAAATACTCACAATCATCAATATCTAGGAACACAATGTACACAACTTTAGTTCTGATTGAAATCATTATCGCAGTCCTGATGATCCTTGTCATTCTGATGCAAAACAGCAAAGGCGGAGGATTAGCGGCAGGTATGGGCGGCAGTAACATCGGCAGTGTGTTCGGAGTCCGCCGTGCATCTGATTTCCTTTCAAAAGCAACGACCTATCTTGCAACAGCATTCATCGTTCTCGCGATCGTTGTGAATCTGTTCTTCCTGCCCGGCAAAGGGAAAACACAGGAGAGCGTGATTCAAACCGGACAGTCGACATCAGTTCCTGCACCGCAGATTCCTGTGCAGACAAAACCATAACACATTTAGAATGGTTCTGACCGAAGCCCGTAGAGATAATTTTCTATGGGCTTTTTCATTATGACATACCGAATCAAGAACATATTCTCCTTAATCCTTTGCGGACTTTCACTTGCATACATGCAGACGAAACCCGAATGGACGAACACACAAAAGAACACCATCGGTCCGGGGTATTACTACGGTATCGGTACTTCGTACATTTCCGACAGTGAAGCGGATACGCGGGCATTCATCGAATTCTCCCGCAATGTTGAGGTAAAGGTAAAGAGTATCTTTCAACGTGAAGTATCGGAGGAAGGGAAAGAATTCTCCGACAAGACAAAAGTTTCGACTGAAATGGTTTCGGATGTGAGTTTGAAGGGGATCGGCATCACAGAGCGGTATGTTGACACAACGGCGCACACACACTTTAGTCTCATTAAATACCGAATAACGGAATACGATTCCATGATGCAGTTCCAGATCTCCCGCGAAGTTGCCTTAATGAAGGTCCGCAATCAGATGCTCGAGGAAAAACGGCAGGAGGAACTCCGTTCACAGAAAGCATCGAACCAGATCGAAGAGGAGAAGGCGAAAGAGGATCTGCGGACGAAACATGAACGGCTCACACTCGAACAGCAGCGACAGAAGCAGGAAGAACAGGAAGCGGCACTGCATGAGAAGATCTTCGGAGAATTCCTGAAATATTCCGCGCCGGAAAAAGCGGTCACGTTCCGGAATGGTGAGATCTCCAACGGTGAGAATACCATTGTGGTAAAGGGCGGACTCTCTCCGTTCGCATTCAACGGCGGCATGGCAGCGATCCGGCTGGCAATGTTTGAACTTTCCGGAACGGCATTGTTCGACCAAAATAAATTCCAATCACAAGAGGCGTTCTTAAAGATCCAGATCATCCCACGCGTCGGAGAATTCACCCGGACATCGCTTTCGATCGGCGCCGTACAGGCGATCGGCATGATCGCGGACAGCGGGTACAAATTCAAACGCTCGAAATATTCCGGATTCATCGCCGGCAATGTGACCGTCCCCGAATACCTGTATTCGACATTTTCTTTTTATGCCGATAAGCGAAAGGTCAGCATCGGAGCGACCTCTTTTCCGTTCTACGCACAATTTAAGAATCACTTCGGATTTGTGATCGAAGCGAATACGATCTTTGACAAGGATTTTCGTAATAAAAAAGGGAACGCATTCGTAGTCAATGCCGGCATCCGGCTGCAGGGAAGCAACAAATTCTCCACCCAGATCTCATTCGAAGACTATAAAGAATTAAATCTGTCTCTTGAATTTCAATTTTGAAAAGAGGAAACTCTTTTTTATATTTGTACTGTTCAAAACGCATCTATGGCTCAATTGGTAGAGCAACTGACTCTTAATCAGTGGGTTCCTGGTAAAATCCCTTCTAATCTTCAATAATTTCCTCAAGTAGTTGCCCAAGTAGTTACCATTTGCCTCAACAATGAGGCTTCCGATGTTCCTCTCAAGATCTTCCTCCGGCATTTACTATCTGTGGTATACAGTTGATGGTAAAAAACAAAAAGTATCTACCCGCTGTAAATTCAAACAAGATGCTTTAAAATTCCTTCAAGCCTTCAATATCGAACAGACTAAAAAAGTAGTAACAAAACCTACCGTCTTGCTCCAATCATTCGTCAATGATTATCTTTTGTTCGCTGAAGGAAACTACGCCAAGAAGACTGTTATTATTTGCCGCTTTTCATTTAAGAACTTCCTTTCGTTCTTTGGTGCTATTCCAATCGATACAATTACTCCAAAGCATTTTGATTCTTATAAAACTCACCGTCTTAAGAGTGTTTCTCCTGTAAGCGTAAATATTGAATTACGTACGATACGTTCAGCACTTAGCACTGCCGTTAGATGGGGGATTTTGAATAGCAATCCATTCTTGAAACAGAAATTAGTGACTGTCCCGGAAGTTACTCCAATCTTCTTTGGTAAAGAAGATTTTCAAAAATTGATCAATGCGATTAAAGAGAATTGGCTGAAGGAAATTGTGATTTTTGCTGCTTTAACCGGGATGAGAAGAAGTGAGATTACCAATCTGAATTGGTCTGAAGTTGATCTTGTTCGTAAACTTATTAAGGTCCAATCTTCAGCGACATTTTCTACGAAAAACCGAAAAAAAAGAATACTGCCACTGAATGATACTGCCTTATATTTGCTTCAATTAAAAGCTAAAATGCCTTCTTCAGAGTATGTTTTTACGCACAATAATGCGCAAATTGCGGCTGATTGGTTGACACATAAGTTCAAATATTATGTCTATGAGTGTAAATTCAGAGACGATCGATTACATTTTCATTCATTAAGACATACTTTCGCATCTTGGCTAGTCCAGGATGGAGTATCAATTTATGCTATTAAAGAATTGCTTGGGCATTCTGATATTAAAACAACTCAAGTATATAGCCATTTACAACTTGGCTTATTACACGACACAGTTAATAAGATTAGAATCTCTATGAATTAGTTGAATAATCCATCAATTGAGAAACCGACCTAATTTTAGTATGTTAAACCATATTTTTATCAAGGAATCGTATGGTAGGCATTAATGTGTTTGAAAATGGAGAAATTGTATCTGCACACATCGAACGGATGTTCGTTACGCATGGTCCATATCAAATCAATGGATATCGTCTTGATCAATTAAAAAGTATTGATCTTTTGGTCGATTCGAGTACAAGCACAAGTACTGTAAATGAATCTGGTACTATTACTACTAAAGCAAAAACAGGAAATTTAATTGGCAGAACAATCGTCGGTGCTACTGTATTGGGAGGGCCGGGTGCAATAATTGGAGGAACAACCGGAACAAAATCATCAATATCTTCTTCAACCTCAGTAATAACAGAAACAAAGAATCATCAATTAACGGCAAAACTAACATTCTATAATAAAAAATCTCTGAATGTTTTTATAACTGATCTTGAAGGATATCATTGGCTACTTGGAATGACAGGACAAAAGCCGATGACTCAAAAAGAACTTGAGGTTGAAAAAGGTTTAGCAGCAATAGCGAAAGAAGAAGCAGAAAAGAATCAAGTCTTAGACAAGATAGTTGAAGACAGAATTAGACGAGTAGATAAAATGTTTACAGCTCCATTTGATGAAACAAAATATATAGAGAAGAACATAACTGCTTTAGGTGGTATTGTCTTCACAATACTTTTTTTAATATGGGTTTCACCTTCTAACACATTTACATTCATTATATTTCTTTTAATCGGTATATTTGTAGCAATGATTCCTACTACAATTGTTAAATCAATTGTAATAGAAATTTATTCTTCTCGGTTCAAAAAAAAGATTGAGAAATATAAAAATGATCGTCAAAAAGCTTATGATAAAATGAAAGAAGATGAAATAAACGCATTAAAGGATAATAAAGTTTGATGTAAATGTTTTATCATCACTGGCGATTCATTTACTTTTGTTGCCATTGATTCAATACTTAATTACAAAGACACTATTAACAAATACAGGTAAGAAATTATAGAAGTCATAAAAAGTTAATCTAATATATACAGCGTAGTCGTCGCTGTGCTCAACTTCGAAAACTGGTAATTTTCAATTCAGAAGA
>JBMOHT010000104.1:0-13245 GCA_049317705.1 Bacteroidota bacterium
GTCTCCGTCGGCGGAATGAACGTCCGTTCCAACGGCAGCGAGGTCCGCCGCAATCATACCGCAGCCGGCCGTGTTCCCGGCGGCGCGATGATCGAGAAACCGGTCGATGTGAAGATCTACAATGAATGGAAAGTATCTGTCGTTCTGTGGCAGCCGGATTTCACCACCGCAATGCGCATCGTGAATGCGGTCAATTCCAAACTCGGCGTGCAGATCGCATCCGCAGTGGATGCTGCGACTGTGGCGCTGAGCGTGCCGAATGCATATCGCGACAATGCAAAGATCATCGATTTCATTTCGCAAGTGGAATTGCTCGAGATCGTCCCGGATGTCTCCGCAAAAGTTGTCATCAACGAAAAGACAGGAACAGTGGTTGTCGGTGGTAATGTGACCATCCTTCCCGTTGCCATTTCGCATGCAGGGCTTAATATAGAGATACAGCAGACACCGGTGATCTCTCAGCCGCCGGCATTCTCGAAAGGAACCACTGTTTCCACAGCGATGTCTACGATCACCACCAGTTCGGACAGCAGTTCAGTGGTTGCCATTAACGGCGCCGCAACGGTCCAGGAAATTGCAAAAGCATTGAATTCATTAAGAGTTTCACCGCGTGACGTTATAGCCATCTTCCAGGCATTGAAAGAAGCCGGCGCACTCAAAGCGGAACTGATCATATTATAATAGAGCAATATGAACACTGATAATCTCTTAAATACGCTCAACACGAAGAAGGCCGCTCAGCCGAAAGTGACGGATGAGAAGCAGAAATTGAAACTGCAGAAAGCCATGCAGGAATTCGAGGCGGTCTTCGTGAACTATCTTCTGAAAACGATGCGAAAATCGGTGCAGAAGGAGAATGAGGAAGAGAGCGGATTCGGCGGTGAGATGATGCAGGATATGTTCGATTTTGAGATCGCTAAGAATGTCTCCCGGAAATCGAGTCTCGGTATCGGCGAGATGATGTACCGCCAGATGACCGGCGAACCGATGCCGAAAGCGATCGTCGCAGCGGATGCATCGCGCTCCATTGGTATCACCCCGCATCTTCCGTCGGTAAAAGTGAAAGCAGCAGCGGTTACAGCGGCAGTCCAGCAGATCAAAGCTCCCTCCAAGAATATGATGGAAGCGGTCTCGCAGTACGACGAAATTATCGCGGATGCCGCAGAACGGCACGGAGTGGATTCTTCGCTCATCAAAGCAGTGATCGCAACGGAGTCCGCCGGAAATCCCAAAGCGATGTCCTCCGCGAATGCGAAAGGACTCATGCAGCTGATCGATTCCACCGCAACGATGGTCGGCGTGAAGAATGTGTGGGACCCGAAACAGAACATCAACGGCGGCACAAAATATCTGAAACAGCTCCTGGACAAGTTCGACGGCAATGTGAAGATGGCAGTGGCATCGTATAATGCGGGACCGGCACGCGTGGAGAAACATAAAGGCATCCCGCCGATCCCCGAAACTCAGAAGTATGTGAAAAAAGTCATGCAGTATGTCGATCACTTTACGGATGATAAAAAATGAGCCCCAATATCCAGAACAGCATAGATGCACTCGCCGCCGTCCTCCGCAAGGAGAGCAAAGCGGCTGCGATGATGGAACAGTTGATCCGGCAGAAACAGCAGGCATTCATCAAATGGCACAGCGGTGACCTTGAAGTGGTCGTCGCGGAAGAGGAAGGGATCCTCAGCACCATGTCCCTGCTGGAAAAGGAACGCATCGCGCTCATTAAACTGCTCTCGCGCAATCAGCCGAAACTTCTCACCATGAAGGAACTTCTGGCACTGTATCCGAGTGATGAACTCTTCTCCGCCTACAATGAGCTGAAGGATATTTCGTCGCGCGTTATTCGGTACAATAATCAGAACAGACATCTGGTGCAAAGTTCACTCTCATTCGTCCGTAAGACGATGGGATTCATCACCGGAAATTTCCGCTACAAACTTTTGGATCAGAAAGTATAGAGGCGCACTGTGGCAGGTCTGAACAGCATACTGGAGATCGGCAAACGCTCGTTGAACACCAATCAGTACGGACTCGGTGTAACGAGTCATAATATTTCGAATGCAAGCACTCCCGGATATTCCCGTCAGCGCCTGAATGTTGCACCGTCTGCCTCGGAAAAGACCAAGTTCGGTTACCTCGGCACCGGTATCAATATCCAGTCCGTTCAGCGTCTCCGCTCGGGATATATCGATCAGCAGATCTACACCGTCAATCAGAATATGGGACGCGCAAGTCAGCGCGAGAGCATCCTCCGTCTGACGGAATCGTTCCTGCAGGAACCGTCCGATTCCGGACTCGGCGCAACGATGTCGCAGATGTTCTCGGCGTTCCAGGACCTTTCACTCCATCCCGAAGAGAGTGCCAACCGCAATGCCGTCGTCCAAAAAGCGTCATTGATGGTCGGAACATTCCACCGCATTACGGACAGTATCGATTCACTGAAGAAGGATGTGCTGAAAGAAGCGGAATCAAAAGTAGACCGCATCAATGCGCTCGTCTCATCCATTGCCGGTCTCGATAAGACCATCATGTCTGCCTCGGCATCCGGTTCAAGTCCGAGCGATATCAAAGATCAGCGCGATCTGCAGGTGGTTGAACTCTCCAAGATCGCCGATATCCGCGTGATGGACGGCGTGAACGGTTCAGTGAATGTTTCCATCGCCGGCAACATGATCCTCTCCGGAGGGAATTCATCGTCGCTCTCAGCGACAATGAACGGTTCACAGATGGAGATCCATATGTCCGGCATCCCGAAGCAGTTGAATGTTTCGGGAGGTGAACTCGGGGCACTGATCACGCTGCAGAATGACACATTGAACGGATATGTTGCGAAATTGGATGAGGTCGCTTCGGCGCTCATCACCAATGTGAATGCTGTTCACCAGACAGGGTACGGTATTGGAAATCCTCCCGCAACAGGACTCGATTTCTTCACCGGAACCGATGCAAGAAGCATCAATGTGAGCGATGCAGTAACATCCAATGTGAATAATGTCGCAACATCGGCGAATGGTTCGCCCGGCGAGAACTCCATAGCATTGCAGATCGCCAATCTTCAGAATGAGAAGATCGTCAACGGGAATACGAGCTCGATCGGTCAGTATTATAACGGGTTGGTCAGCAGTATCGGCACGGATATCCAGTCCGCAGCCACGGAGAATTCCTCAACGCAGCTCGTGATGGAACAGCTGACCGCACAGCAGAATTCCGTTGCCGGTGTCTCCATCGACGAAGAGATGACGAATCTCATCAAATACCAGCACGGATTCGACGCGGCAGCCCGCGTCATCAATACAGTCAACGATATGTTCAAAACGATCTTAAACATGTGATCATATGAGAATTACTGAAGGCACCATCGCCGGAAATTATCTCTACAATCTCGGTCAGACCCGGGAACGGATCGTGAAACTGCAGACGCAGCTCGCCAGCGGTAAACAGGTCCTGAAAGCATCGGACAATCCTCAGTCCGCCGATACCATTCTCCGTCTGACGGAATCCATGACCCAGCGTGAGCAGTATGTGAAGAATGCCATCGACGCGCAGGGTGCGGCCGATACCACCTCAACAACGCTCGGTCAGTTCTCCGACATCATGCTTTCCGTGAAGGAGCTTGCGGTGCGTGCTTCGAGCACGGCGTTCACCGGCGACAGGTCCACATTCGCCGAACAGGCGGATCAGCTCCTTTCGGAGATGGTGGATATCGCGAACACGAAATTCAACGGCAAGTACGTCTTCGGCGGAACGGAAACAATGAAAGCGCCGTACGAACTTGCGGCGGACGGCAGCACGGTCACGGCGAATCCGAACGGCATCAACGGTGTCATTAAAGTACAGCTTGGAGAGAATATCTCCAGCCAGGTGAACATCAACGGCGAGAGCGGATTGAAAGGGACGGAATTCTTCGATCTCGTCATCCAGCTCCGCGACAGTCTGAAGAACGGCTCGTTCAACTCGGCGAATTTTGTCGACAAATTGGACGATGCATCGGACCATACACTTAATCAGGCGAGTCTCGCAGCTTCCTATGCAACACACTTCCAGTCCGTATCGGAGAATTTGGATGAACAGCAGCTGCAGCTGAAACAGTATCTCTCCATGGTGCAGGATACCGATGTCGCCGAAGCGACCATGAAACTGAAACATGAAGAAGTGATGCTCGACGCCGCGTTGAACACCGGCGGACGGGTCATTCCGAAGACGCTCCTGGATTTCCTGCGATAATATGAAGAAGAAATTAGACATAGGCACAATGGCCGGTTTGATCCTCGGATGCGCAGCAATCTTCGGTTCATTCCTGCTCGAAGGAGGACAGCTCGGCGCGCTGATGCTCGGTCCCGCCATGATCATCGTCTTCGGCGGAACATTCGCCACCGCGATGATCGGCACTCCGATGGATGTGCTGAAGAAATTCTTTGTGACGCTCCGGCTTTCGCTCTTCACTCCGCTGTTCGACTATAAGTACGTTATCGATACCGTGGTGAAGTTCTCCATGATCGCACGCAAGGAAGGTCTGCTCGTGCTCGAGAAATACGTTACAGAAGTGAAGGATCCGTATCTGCATAAGATGTTCCGGTATATGATCGACGGTGTGGATATCAACGTGCTCCGTTCCATTGCCGAAACGGAAGCAGAATACGTGAGCGAACGTCACTACAAATATATCTCGCTCTTCCAGAGGATGGGCGGGTATTCTCCGACGATGGGCATCATCGGTACGGTGATGGGACTCATCGCAACGCTGGCGAACGCCGGTGAGGATCCGACGCAGCTGATCAAACATATCGCCGGTGCGTTCATCGCCACATTGTGGGGTGTATTCATGGCGAACATCATCTGGCTGCCGATCGCGGATAAACTGAAGAGTATCGATGAAGAGGAACAGATGTACATGTCGCTCGTCGCCGCGGGCGTCGTGTCGATCCAGGAAGGGGAGATCCCGTCCGTCATCCGTTCCAAACTGAACAGCATGCTTCCCAAAGAACTTCAATCGAAGGAAGTATGAGACGACGGAGAGCACATCGTGAGGTACCGGGACAGGAACGATGGCTTCTGACCTATTCCGATCTGATCACATTACTGCTCGGTCTCTTCGTCATCCTGTATGCAATGTCCAAGATCGATACAAAGAAATACAATCAGTGGGTCGCGGCATTCGGCGGTGTCTTCGGTTCCAGCCAGGTCGATATGAAGCAGGGGATCGGCGACAAAGGATTGGTGGACGGAATGAATGAACAGATCCGCGTCCGGCAGATGTTGAAAGAGGCGCTGGAACTGACAGGGAGGAATGAAGCCATTTCCATCTCCATCGACGAACGGGGGGTCACCATCCACATCCAGGAAGAACTTCTGTTCCCCTCCGGTCAGACCGAACTGAAGAATAGTTCGTTGAAAACGATGGATTCATTGGCACATGTCATCAAGCGGCTTCCGAATGATATCCGGATCGAAGGACATACGGACAATCTTCCGATCAAAACCGAACGTTTCCCAACGAATTGGCATCTTTCGGTGACACGGGCGATGAATACAGGATTCTATCTGATCGACCATCACGGTCTCAATCCTGATAAAGTTTCAGTGGTAGGGTACGGGGACCTTCGTCCTATGGCAGGCAATGAGACAGAAAAGGGGCGCGCCCTCAACCGGAGGGTGGATATCGTCATACTGATGTCGGCAGTTACACAGACTTTGAATCAACAACGTCAACAAGCAATACAAGGAGAATAGCGATGAAATGGCATAATGTTCAATTCGGTGAGATGGACTTTGAGGAAAAACATGTTGTATATTTCCCCGAAGGCATAATCGGTTTTGAAGACTGCAGGAAGTTCCTTGTGGTGAATGACGAGAACAGCGACCCGTTCAGCTGGCTGGTGTCGCTCGATGACCGTGAATTGAGTTTCCCGGTGATCGATCCCTCGCTCGTGCAACACGACTTCTCGTCCCAGTTCTTCAAGAAGGAGAATGTCACACTCTTCTCTGTTGCAGCGATCAAGACGGATCTTGCACAGTCAACAGTGAATCTCAAAAGTCCAATTGTCATCAATAATACAGATCGTACAGGGAAGCAGGTCGTGCTGGACACGGATGCGCTGAATATTCGGACGCCTCTCGCACAGCTTGCCGTTCCTGTCCTGGAGTAAAATGTATGCTTATCCTTACCCGCAAAATTGAAGAGTCCATCAAGATCGGAGACACCATCACCATCAAGATCCTCAGTATCTCGGATGGTCAGGTGAAGATCGGGATCGACGCACCGAAGGACCTGAAGGTGCACCGCACGGAAGTGTATGAAGAGATCCAGCGGCAGAATGTGGAAGCGGCGAAGACGACGAAGTCGAACCTCACCTCCGTAGCTCAGCTCATTAAACAACAATCGAAGAAAAAATGATCCACGTGTAGAATTTTTGAGGCAACGTTATGTTCGTCATCATTGGTATTGTCGTCGTTATCGGTTCTGTCCTCGGCGGATTCATGATGCATCACGGTGAACTGGCCGTTCTTGTCCAGCCGAACGAATTCGTCATCATTGGCGGTGCAGCCATCGGTTCCATGCTCGTCTCCGCTCCCATCCGTACGCTGAAGCATCTCGGCGGAAATCTCGGCACACTCTTCAAAGGCGATCCCTACACCAAAGAGGAATTCCTCGGACTGCTCAAAACGATGTTCGAACTCTTCCACATCGCCACGAAAGATGGTCTGATGAATGTCGAGCCGCATATCGAAAAACCCGAGAGCAGCGCGATCTTCTCAAAGAATCCGTTCCTGCTCCATCATCATCATGCTCTTCCGTATTTTGCTGATACGTTGAAGTTGCTCCTTACCGGCGGTGTTCCCGCATACGATCTGGAAGCACTGCTCGAAGCGGACAATGATACGCACCATCTGGAAAGCTCACAGGCCCCCGGCCTGCTCAGCAAGACGAGCGACTCGCTTCCCGGTCTCGGTATTGTCGCGGCGGTGCTCGGAATCATCACGACCATGCAGGCGATCAATGGACCGCCAGAACAGATCGGTATGAGTGTTGCTGCCGCACTGGTCGGAACATTCATCGGTATCCTGATGTGCTACGGTTTTCTCGGCCCGATGGCTGCCCATATTGAAATGATCCACCAATCCGAAGCACGGTACATGGAATGCATCAAAGTCGGAATTATCTCCTACGCAAAAGGGAATGCTCCCGCCATGGTGGTGGAGTTCTCGCGCAGGGTCATCTTCAGCGATTTCCGTCCGACCTTTGCTGAGTTGGAACAGGCGATCAAAGAAATCAAATCGGCGGCGAAATAACCTATGAAACAGATCCCGAAGGAAGTATCGATCAGGGTCGTCAAGAAGAAGGTGATGGGCCACGGTCATCACGGCGGCGCATGGAAAGTTGCCTACGCCGATTTTGTGACGGCGATGATGGCCTTGTTCATCGTGCTGTGGATCGTCGGTCAGAGTAAACAGGTGAAGGAATACATCGCCAATTACTTCAAGGATCCCGGCGCGTTCTTCGAGAATACCAAAGGGGGCGGCGCATTCGAGAAGCAGGAGATGAAGGTCGGCGAACGGGTGACGGAGGAATTTCTGAAACGCCAGGAACAGCAGCAGGAACAATTGAAGCAGATGGCGCAGAAGATCATCAACGAGATCAAGAAATCACCGGAACTCGCTCTGCTCTCCAAACAGATCAAGATGGAGATGACCAAAGAAGGACTCCGAATCGAACTGGTGGAGGAATCCGAATCGTTCTTCTTCGATGTCGGTACCGCTCATATGAAAGAGGAGGCGCTCGCGCTGCTGAGCGTGATCGCTCATGAGTTGAGCACCATCCACAATAAGATCGTCGTGGAAGGCCATACGGATTCACGTCCTTACGCCAGGAATGACGGCTATACGAACTTCGAACTGAGCGCGGACCGTGCCAATAGTGCTCGCCGCATCATGATGAGTTCGGGATTGACCAAAGGTCAGGTCGTGGAAGTACGCGGATATGCAGACAGCAAACTCCGAAATGAGAGCGATCCGTACGATATCACAAACAGAAGGATAAGCATCTTGGTGAAGTATGATGAACAACAATAAAGCGAAATTGTATACGGTCCTGGTCGTGGATGATGATGAGGCCCAGACGTCGCTCGTCTCACAGATCCTCGAAGCCGATACGCGGCTGAAGATCATTTCATCCAACGGCGGTAAGGATGCGATCAGCAAAGCGGAGATGCATGAACCGGATATCATCATCTCGGATTATTATATGCCGGGCATGGACGGCGTTGAACTTTGCAAGCGGATCAAACAGCATCCGATCCTGAGAGAACGCATGTTCATCATGCTGACCTCGGCATCCGCTGTCACAGAAAAAGTGAAACTGCTCGAGAGCGGCGCGGATGAACTGCTCACCAAACCGATCCATCCGGATGAACTCGTCTCCCGCGTGAAAGCAAGTTTGAGGATGATGGCGCTCCAGCAGGACCTGAAAGCTCAGAAAGAGAAACTCTTCGAAACGAACGAGCTCCTCAACGAAAGTTATCAGGGAATGCTCGACCTTCTGGCAACGCTTGTCGGCATCCATGTACCCGAAGCAGCGAAACGCGCTGAAGAAGCAAAGAAGATCGTCGCCTGGTTCGCGGAGAAGCTCGCCATGACCCCGGATGAAGCACAACCGATCGTCAGCGCTGCTGCGCTCCATGAGATCGGCAAGATCAACATGCCGGAAGATATCCTCCTCCGAGAAGCGAAGAATTTCAAGGAAGGGGAACGAGGACATTACCCGGTGGCAGGATACCTGCTGCTGTCAAGGATCCCGAAACTGGATGAAGTAGGCCTCCTCATCAAACATCAGCTGGAGAATTATGACGGTTCAGGTTTTCCGGAACGCCTGATGCAGGAACAGATCCCGATCGGTGCACGCATACTTCGCGCCATCAATTATCTTGAGCATATCAATTGGGAAACGATGGATCAATCCAAGATCATCGAGTCCATTCATAAAGTGCACGGCACACTGCTCGACACAATGATCTCGCAGCTGCTGGAAGAATATATCATGGTGACGAAGAATAAGGACTGGCTGAAAGGAAAGAGGTCCGTGAACGTGCTCGAACTGATCCCCGGTATGATCCTCGCATCGGACATCAATACCGGCAGCGGCACAAAACTTCTTCCGATGGATACGATGATGACAAAATCCCTGATCGATCGGATCCATTCGCACAATCAGTTCGATCCGATCATTGGAAGCATCTTCATCCTTGAATAGCGTTGAACTGCTCCGGCACTGCCAATGATAGCGGACGATGAAGGAAAATGAGTGAACACCGGTCTTGAAAAGAGAACAAAAGAAGAATTACTCGCCGAGATCGAACGGCTGAGATCTGTTATCGAAGCGTTTCCCGAACATCTGCGGGAGCGTGAAGCGGTGGAGATCTCCTACCGCACCATGATGTCCGTGATCGAACAAAGTCCTGCATCCATCGTCATCACCGACCTGAACGGCTCCATCGAATACGTCAATCCGAAATTCACCGAGATCTCCGGATATACATTGCAGGAGGCACTCGGTCAAAATCCCCGGCTCCTCAAGACCGGTCACACCTCCTCGGAACAATACAGCGAACTATGGAATACCATCACCTCCGGCAATACATGGAAAGGTGAATTCTTGAACCGGAGAAAGAACGGAGAGGAATACTGGGAACGGGCGACGATCGCTCCGATCAGAACATCCGATGGAGAGATCACACGATTTATCGGTGTGAAGGAGGATATCACCGAGCAGATGATCGCCAAAGCTGCTCTTCGGCACAGTGAGCAGAATTACCGTGATCTGGTCGAGAATCTCAATGAAGGGATCTGGGTGATCGATAAGAACTCGATAACGACGTTCGTCAATTCGCGGATGGCCGGGATGCTGGAATTTACGAAAGAGGAAATGATCGGGAGGAGCTTATTCGATTTCATCGAAAAAGAAGCATTTGTTTCTACCGCCAAAGCGGTTGAACGAAGGAAGAACGGCTCGAAGGAACATCATGAAGCGGTGATCCTGACGAAACTGAAAAAACAACTGATCATATCCGTAGAAACATACCCGGTATTCTCATCCTTAGGGGAATATGCGGGAGCAGTGGCAGCCATCTCGGATGTTACCGAGCAAAAGAGGGCATCCGAAGCGGTCGAGGCTTCCCGCGATCAGCTCCGTCAGCTTGCGACAAGGGTCGAACAAATACGCGAAGAGGAACGGACTTCCATCGCCAGGGAGATCCACGATGAACTCGGTCAGAACCTGACAGGATTGAAGATGAATCTTTCCTGGCTGGCCAAAAAATTAGTGAACGAACAAACCCTTCACGATAAAGTGCTGCATATGAGCGACCTGGTCGATGTGACCATCGAT
Organism: Bacteroidota bacterium; assembly: GCA_049317705.1. GTDB lineage: Bacteria > Bacteroidota > Ignavibacteria > UBA10030 > UBA8401 > UBA8401. The sequence goes on from JBMOHT010000104.1 coordinate 10,388, forward strand.
GAGGTCCGGCGCATCGCCACGGAACTTCGTCCCGGAGTACTGGATGAACTCGGACTCGGTGCTGCCATGGTTTGGCACGGAAAAAAATTCGAACAGGAATCAGGGATATCGTGCACCGTCGAGATCCATCCGTCGGTGAGCGTTGTGCCCCAGCAGTTCGCAACCGCCATGTTCAGGATCTTTCAGGAATCCCTCACCAATGTTGCGCGGCATTCCCGTGCATTGTCGGTCTTCACGAAACTTTCGATAGAAGAGAAAATCCTCAAAATGGAGGTGAACGATGACGGGATCGGAATTGAGGAATCTAAACTGAACGACCGTCATTCCATCGGTCTTCTCGGCATGAAAGAACGTGCTATTGCCCTGGACGGCTGTATGTTCATTTCCAGTCAGAACGGCAGCGGAACGAAGATCACTACCATGATTCCGATGAGGGAAAAATGATACGAATATTGATCGCCGATGACCACGCGATCGTGCGGCGGGGATTACGGCAGCTGTTGGAAGAGGAATCCGATATTCATATCGTCGCCGATGTATCGAATGCGTCGGATCTGATGGGTGTCCTGAGAAAAGAGGAGTGTCATGTGCTCCTGCTGGATATGACCATGCCGCAGAAACATGGACTCGACATCCTGGATGAAGTGAGGCATGAATTCCCCGAACTTCGCGTTCTCGTCCTCAGTATGCATCCCGAGGAACATTTCGGCATCCGGGCTCTCAAAGCGGGTGCTTCCGGCTATCTCACGAAGGACAGTGACCCCGACAACATCATCAAAGCCATCCGCAAGATCAGTTCCGGCGGTAAATTCATCACTCCCAACCTTGCCGAACTCATCGAACTTCAGCTGCATCATAAACAGACGGAAAATCCTCACGAACTCCTCTCGTCGCGGGAGTTTGCTGTGTTCCTCTGCCTGGCACAGGGAAAATCCAGTGCGGACATCGCCAATGATCTTTCCCTCAGCATCAAAACGGTGAGTAACTACCGGATGCGTGCTCTTCAGAAGATGAATCTGAAGAATAATGCCGACGTCATTACCTACGCTCACCGTCACGAACTTGTCTCATAGGTTCCTTCCTTTCTCTCTTTCCATACGTTGTTCGCTGTAGGACTATTTCTCTCAATAGATGTGGGCTCCGTTCCACTGTGTCCTCTCTGTCGGTATGCCGATAGATATGTATCTGAGGGAAATTATGCCGTTGAATATCATGATCATCGATCAGTCCTCTCTGGTCCGTAAACATCTTCGGGAAATGCTGAGCGATTTTTCCGATCTCTGCGTTGTACGCGATACCGGCAGTATCAGCGAGGTGTTGAATTATCCGCTGCTTTGGACCGTTGATGTAGCCGTGCTGGATATCAGCACATGCTGCGGAGCAGTGGAAGATATCATTACTTCTCTCAAACAAATGCATCGATCCATTCAGGTGATCGTGCTGACAGATCAATCCGATGTGGTCTATAACAGATTTGCCGTCTCGCTCGGAGCAGATGATGTCATCGATAAAGCGAATGAATTCACCCGGCTTCCCGCAGCGGTATTCCTTTGCGGTGAACGCAGTATGCATGACAATATCAACGAAGACCGGACTGCCGTTATTTCCGGATCACGATAGAAATTCCTCACCAATCGAAAGGAACGAATGCTATGACCGAATCAAAACTGGCAAGCGGAAATCACTCCGGAAGCGAAGAGATCATTCAGCTGGTGAGTTTCACCATCGGGGATGAGGAGTTCGGGGTCAACATCCTCAAGGTTCAGGAGATCAACCGAATGGTCGAAGTAACGCGCGTACCAAATACTCCTGAATATGTCGACGGTATCATCAATCTTCGGGGCAAGGTCATTCCCATTATCGATCTGCGCTGCCGTTTTTCCATGGAAAGAAAACCGAAGGACAAGAATACCCGCATTATCGTTGTTGAACTGAGCGGAAAGATCTTCGGCTTTGTCGTCGATTCCGTCAGCGAAGTCCTTCGCATTCCGCTCTCCGTCACCGAACCGCCTCCGGCCATCATTGCGGGCATCTCGAAGGAATTCATCACCTCCATCGGTAAACTTGAGGATAGACTCCTGATCCTTTTGGATCTGGAACGCATCCTGACAATGGATGAATTCAGTTCCATCAATTCTATTGCTGCCTGAAGAAGGGAAGAACATCATGGAACGAAGAACACAACATGTGCTGAACCGCATTCTGTACCTGTTCATTGCCGCATCACTGCTCTTCGCCGGTGAAAGCGGAGGAGTGGACGGTCAACAAGCATTGTCATTGCTGAAAGAAGGGAATAAACGGTACACCGAAAGCTCACTGAAGTCGAAGGATTTTTCTTCGGATCGTCAGCAGCAGGCAAAAGGACAACAACCGTACGCGATCATCCTCACCTGTTCGGATTCACGCGTCGCCCCGGAGATCCTCTTCGATGAATCGCTGGGGAGATTGTTCGTTATCCGTGTTGCCGGCAATGTGATCGATCCTGTCGTCGTCGGAAGCATCGAATATGCCGCAGAACACCTTCATGCAAAACTATTGTTCGTGCTCGGACACAGTTCCTGCGGTGCCGTGAAAGCCGCGGTGCAGGGGGGTGAACTCCCTCCGAACATCAAAATGATCGTCGACAGGATCGAACCTGCCGTCGCGAAAGCGAGAAAGACGGAGAAGGAAGCGGATGCACTCCTTGGGAAAGCGGTCACCGAGAATGTGAATGAACAACTCGCTTCCGCACTCCGTTCAAGCCCGATACTGAAAGAGTTGATCGAAAAGAAGGAATTTACGGTCGCCGGAGGCGTATACAATATTAAAAGCGGCGAGGTCTCTTTTTTCCGGTAGGTCCGCCATCAACCGTTGAGAGT
>JBMOHT010000105.1:0-13192 GCA_049317705.1 Bacteroidota bacterium
GTTTTATGACTGATTTAAAACAACACATCCTGCCATAAGCAGGATGTTGTTTTTTTGTACTCCCGACGGGAATCGAACCCGTGTCGCAAGCTTGAAAAGCTCGTGTCCTAACCCCTAGACGACGGGAGCAGCTGAACACTAATGAATGTAGTTCAATGGTTGTTACAATGGGGTGACCAGTGGGATTTGAACCCACGACCTCCAGGGCCACAACCTGGCGTTCTAACCGACTGAACTATGGCCACCATGAAAAAGAACATGTGTTGCTGGTGACTGATCCCGACTTCGTCGGGACGCTCAAAATTTCTTCTGCTCGCGAAAAACACTCGCAGGAAATTTTGGCGCTCTGGCCACCATGAAAAAGAACAAAAACGCCTTGTTATAGAACAAAAAACCATCCGATGGTATCAGGATGGCTTATTTAGCATACAAATATAAAAAAAATTTGGCGGTCTGGCAAGATGTTTTCATTAAACATTCTTAATACCGTTGTTCCACCACCGGTCGATCTTTTTCCCGCTCCAAACGGCAAAAAGAAAGAAGATGACTCCCGCGATCACATCCACAACGTAATGATACCGCAGATAGACCGTTGAAATGATCAATAACGTCCCGATCACGAGCAGGAACCAGCGGATCCTGGTATTCAATGCGAATGCAAGATACATCGCCGCCAGCGTCGCTTCCGTATGACCGCTCGGGAACGTGTCGCGGTTGACATACATCGTCGGATCCAAAGCTCCGGCCGGGATACCGCCGCCGGAATTGATGATGGCACGCAGATATTCCGTCAGGAAGAGTCCCGGCAGTTCGGCATCGGTCGTGATAAAATTATGGAGTGTGAACCGCGGACCGATCGCCGGAACGAGCAGATACCCGACATATGAAAGATAGAAGGCATATGCGACGATCATCATTCCGTATTGGTATTCTCTCTTGTCGCTTCGCTGATACAATTCATAGAACAAGGCAAAATAGAAGAAATAGTATGACGAATATGCGAGCTGAAGGATCTCGGTGAAGATCGGATGCGCGAATCGATAGATCCAGTGTGTCGGGTCAGTTCCGAAGATCATCCTGTCCAGCATGATCAGCGTCGCGTCGAAATCATGACCGTGGATCGGATGGGAGATGGACGACGCCTGCGTGTAGATGAAGAGGACACTCGGGAAGAGATAGAGGTCCCGGAACAATCGGATGTAATAATTCGGCCGCTCCGTCGTTGCGGTATACCGTGCGCAAAGGATCACTGCGGTGCAGATCGCGATGTTGCCGATGATGAACGGCAGCGCACGGTCGAGAATGGGAAAATAGATCAGTTCAACGGCAGTGAGGATGGAAAGGAATCCGATCGAGACGAAATCAAAAGAATGGAGGTAGGCGAATCGTTTCATGCGGTCACATAAGCATTGAGATGAATAATGTTGCGAGTCCAAGGAACGATGCGAATCCGAACACATCGGTGAATGTCGTTACCAGCACCGCAGACGCAAGCGCCGGATCGACCTTGATCCATTTCAATGTGAGCGGGATGATCGTCCCGGCACCGCCGGCAACGAACATGTTCGTTATCATGGCAAGACAGATCACCACGCCGAGCATCGGTATGCCGCTGAAGATGGCGATCACCGTTCCGGTGAGGATACCGTTCGCGAATCCGTTCATGAGCCCTATCTGAAGTTCTTTCAGCAGCACGCGCATTTGATTGGAGGAGTTTACTTCTCCGAGCGCAATTCCGCGGACGAGTACTGTGATGGTCTGAGTTGCCGCGTTGCCTCCCATTCCGGCGACGATCGGCATAAGTGCAGCAAGGATCACGACCTTCTCGATGGTTTGCGCGAACAAACTTACAACGGATGCTGCAAGGAATGCCGTGAGCAGATTCACATACAGCCAGGGAAGTCTTCTCTTTAATGCAGTGAACGGTGGGGTGGAGATGTGCTCATCTTCACCGACGCCGCCCAAACGCAGGATATCTTCGGACGCTTCTTCTTCGATGACGTCAACAACGTCGTCAACGGTGATACGCCCGACGACGCGTCCGGAGAAATCGATGACCGGTGCGGCGACAAGGTTATACTTTTTGAAGATATTCGCTACTTCTTCCTGGTCCACATCCGTCTTCACACTGATGATGTCCGTCTCCATAACTTTATAGATGCGACGGGCAGGGGAGAGCAGGATCAGATTCGAAATGGAGAGTGAGCCGACGAGTTTATCATCCTCATCCACACAGTAAACGTGATAGAACTGCTGGTGTCCTTCCTCTTTGGCGGCACGGCGGACGGACTGGATCGCTTTCTTCACCGTGTCCTTGTGGCGCACGGTGATGATCTCCTTCTGCATGATACCGCCGGCGGTATTCTCGTCGTACTGCAGAAGTTCTTTCAGGTCCTGTGAATCTTCGGCACTCAGGTCGTCGAGCACCTCTTCCGCTTTCTCTTCGGAAAGTTCGGAGACGATATCGGTCGCTTCGTCGGACGGCAGTTCTTCGACGATATCCGAGATCTGTTCGCTCTGCAGTGTCTGCAGAAAATGTTCGCGGTGGTCCTCGTCAAGTTCAACGATCACCTTTCCCTGATCTTCGGTGGAAAGGATCGTGAAAAGATAATCGCCTTCTTCGAACTCCAGCCGGTTGATGATATGCGCGATATCGCTCGGGTAGAGATCGTTGATGATGTTCTTGATCAGGAAATCCGACTTGGACCGGATAAGATCACGGAGATCCTCCAGCAGTTCGTCATCCACCTCGATCAGTTCCTGGGATGTGTAGTTGATTTCAGCCATCAACCTCCTCCGTAGACGTGTTCAGGATTTGCGGAGCGCAATGGATCAGTTCGTTGCTGAGTTGGACGAAGTCCGCCACCGAAAGTTCTTCGGGACGGAGTTCCAGGTCCACCGATAATTTTTCGAGTTCCGCTACCGGTACATCCAGTCCCTTCAGTCCATTTCGGAGTGTCTTACGGCGTTTGCCGAATGTTCCGCGGACGATCTTGCGGAAGAGCGCTTCGTTCTGTGCTTTGTTCGGGAACGGTTGTTCAAAATCGAGATGAACGATCGCCGATGAGACGTTCGGGATCGGGAAGAATGAATTCTTCGAGACCTGGAACTGCATCTTCGGCGTGCTGTAGTATTGCAGTAATATAGAGAGTATACCGTATTCTTTTGTGCGAGGTTTTGCAACGATCCTCTGTGCCACTTCGGTCTGCATCATCACCATAAAATCCTTCACTGCCGGCAGCGAATCGACAACGTGGAACAGGATCGGGGTCGTGATATTATAGGGAATGTTGCCGAGAAGGCGGATCGGTCTGCCGAGTTGTTCGCGCAGTTCGGTCAATGAAACGCTCAGAATATCATTATGAATAACGGTGATCTTTTCGCCGAACTGTTCCTGCAGGAACGGTGCAAGTTCATTGTCCAGTTCGATCACTGTGCAATGGGGGACGGTTTGAAGCAGTAATGCGGTCAGCGCACCTTTTCCCGGACCGATCTCCACAACAGCTTCATCCCCCTTTGCGTCGAAGATGCGCACGATCTTTTGTGCGACATTGGCGTCCTGAAGGAAATTTTGGCCGAGGGATTTTTTTGCGCGATGCATCATAGATTTTCCAATGAACAAGCGGAACAGAGAAATAAACAGAGTGTATGAATATAACGAATGACGGGACGGTTTTCAACGAACAATCGGTCCGTTCTGCGTTTCTTGCCTCTCTTCCTTTTTCTTTTGATATTGACCTAATCAGTGTCGAAAAGCGACAACATAAACGCCCTCTCGCAAAGTCGCAAAGCCGCTAAGATTTAAAATTGACAACTGTTTTTGCGTCTTGGCGTCTTTGCGAGAGATTAGTGTTAACTTCACCCTAACTTCATGCGTTCTATCTCACGATTCATCCGCTCCTTGAGTCAGCCGGACAGTCTTGCCGGGAAGTGGACCATCTTTGCCGTGATCGTTGTGCTGACAGCGCTGATGTTCCCGCAAGGACTCGCCGTTGAATCGGACTATCCTGTCGGGATGATATGGACGGAGAACGATCTCTATGCTCCGTTCGCATATCCCATCTATAAGGATGAACGCGAGTATCAGCGTGAACGTCAGCTCGCTTCTGAAAAGGTCTATAAGGTCTTCGAAGAGAATCCCGAAACGTCCGGTCATTTCCTTGATTCCCTTCAGCATTTCTTCATTACTCTGCAGACGGTGATCGACCGCAGAAAAGGAGATGAAGCGGAGATCAAAATTGCACTCGCCGATTTTCCCGTTCACTTCCATGCTTCCGAATGGAAGACTCTTTGGTACCTCCGCAATGCCGAACGGCAGACCTCCGGGAAACCGCCGAAGTATTCATTCGATAAACTGCGCCGCGATGTGCTGTTGGTGGTGAATGGACTCTATCTGCAGGGGATCGTTGATGTGCGGAAGTCGCAGTACCGTGATGATGAGCTCGTCGCCAAACGGAAGAAGACCACCGAGCAGATCATCCCGCTCAGCCGTCTGTTGGATAAATACGAATTGGGAAAAGCCGTGCAGCAGACGTTCATCACCGGTTTCAAAGGGGAGAATGATACTGTCAATGTCGCAGTGAAGATAGCACTGACCTTCCTGGAGCCGAATGTGATCTACCAGCGCGAACAGACAGAACGGGAAGTGCGCTTTGCTGTTGACCTTGTGCCGAGGACCATCGGCGCGGTGAGTGAAGGGGAACGGATCATCGCAAAACGTGAACGGGTGAACGACGAGATCAAACTGAAACTCGACTCCATGCGGAAAGCAAAGGAGGAACGGGGAGCAGGCATCAACGTTTACGTAACATTCCTCGGGAAATCTCTCCGCGTCTTCTCTATTATATGGATGTTGGTGATGTATGTGTACCTGTTCCGTAAGAAGATCTATCATGATAACAAGAAACTGCTCATCATGTCTCTGCTCTTCTTCGTGACTGCATTCATCGCGTATCTTACCGTGCAGAATACGACGGAACTTCCTCTCCGGTATCTCATCATCATCCCGGCTGTGTCGATGATCCTCACGATCATCTTCGATTCGAGGATCGCATTCTACAGCACGGTGGTGCTGTCGCTTCTTGTCGCGGGGATCCGCGGTAATGATTATTCCATTGCGTTATCATCACTTGTTGCCGGCGCGTTCGCCATCTACACCGTGCGCGATATCAAAAAAAGGACTCAGATCTTCCGTTCTATCATCTATGTCTTTCTCGGTTACACTATCACCATCGTTGCGCTGGGATTGGAACGGTATGAATCCATTTCCATTCTTGGTGATCAACTATTGGTGGCTGCGTTCAATTCCATCCTGTCGCCGGTGCTCACTTATGGTATTCTGATCTTCTTTGAGAAGATCTTTGGAATTTCCACTGAACTGACTCTGGTGGACCTTGCTGATCTGAATCATCCGCTCCTGAAAGAACTTTCACACAAAGCGCCCGGTTCATTTCACCACTGCGTGGGCGTTGCAACACTGGCGGAATCCGCCGCTGAAGCGATCGGTGCAAACACGACTCTTGCCCGAGTCGGCGGCTTGTATCACGACATTGGCAAGTCGCTCAATCCTGAATCGTTTGTCGAGAATCAATTGGGGACGGAGAACAAGCATAAGACGATGAGTCCGCGCAAGAGTGTACGGGTGATCGCCGCGCATATCGAGGACGGTGTGAATCTTGCAAAGAAGCACAAACTTCCGCAGGCGGTGATCGACTTCATTCCGATGCATCACGGCACGATGCACGTCGGATTCTTCTACGAGAAAGCGCTGCGTCAGAAACGGCTCAAAGGGGAAGTGAACGAGAACGACTTCCGGTATCCGGGTCCGCGCCCGAATACGAAAGAGACCGCTATTGTCATGCTGGCGGACGGTATCGAAGCATCCACTCGCGCCATTGTGGAGCCGACGGTGGAAAAGATCGAAGCGAATGTCGATTCATTGATGAAGATGCGTCTGCTGGAAGGGGAATTGGATGAGAGCAATCTGAATTTCCGCGATCTGAACAAGATCAAAGAGAGCTTTATGAAGATCCTTGTCGGCGTCCATCATTCCCGCCTACAGTATCCCGATCAGTCCGTGGCAATTTCACAGAAAGATGCGACCGACAAACGGCTCCAGCGAACCATTGAAAACATCGATCTGAAATGAAGTTCGAAAAACAATCCTATTATCGGTTCATCCAGCTCGAAAAAAGTCTCGCCGGCAATTCCATCGAAGCATACGAACGCGACATTGACCGCTACGCTGTGTATCTGGAATCGTTGAATATCACGAAGTTCGATGCGGTGGAAGAGGAACATATCTCCAAGTTCATCCGTCAGCTGCGCGAGGCGGGACTCTCGCCGAAAAGCATCGCACGCAATATCTCTGCGGTGAAAGGACTGCACAAATTCCTTATCGGCGAGAAGAGAACAACGCACGATCCCACGCAGAATATCGAATTGCCGAAGAAAGGGAAACATCTTCCCGATGTGCTGAGTCTTGATGAGATCAATAAGATCCTGGACGCTGCGGATCCCGCGAATGAAATGGCAACGAAGTTCGTCTGGCGTGACCGCGCCATCCTTGAAACACTCTATGCAACAGGAATGCGCGTTTCGGAATTGACGGGACTGACACAATCGAATATTCTTGAGGAGCAGCAGCTCGTCCGCGTTTTCGGGAAAGGTTCCAAAGAACGGCTGGTCCCCATCGGCGAGTTCGCATTGAAGTGGATCAACGAGTACAAACGCCGTCTGCGCGGAGAACTGATGAAAGGAAAGCGGACGAATGATGCGGTCTTCCTGAATCACCGAGGCGGACCGATCTCGCGTGTTTCCGTCTGGCAGATCGTCAGCGATTATACACGAAGGGCCGGTATCAAAAAAGAGATCCACCCGCACACGTTCCGTCACTCATTCGCAACACATTTGCTCGAAGGAGGAGCGGACCTCCGTTCCGTGCAGGAGATGCTCGGTCACGCCGATATCTCCACCACGCAGATCTACACGCACATCGACCGCGAACATCTTAAACAACAGCACCGTCAATTTCATCCGAGAGCATAGCAGCATGAAAGAAAAAGCACCGCGCAACAGGACAATCACACTCTCGGCGGCCGAGCAAAAGGAATATTCATCCCGTCTCATCACGTTGACCGCTCCCGTGAAAGTATCATCGGTCATCAACAGAACGATCCATCAGGATGCAGCCGAAGCGGCGCAGTTCCTTCCGGAACGGTTCGTCGATCTTCTGTTCGTCGATCCTCCTTATAATCTCACAAAAAAATTCAACAAGGACACGTTCCGTGCAACCTCGAATGAAGCGTATGTGGAATGGATGGATTCGTGGCTCTCCGCGTTAGTGAAAACGCTCAAGCCAAATGCGTCCATCTATATCTGCGGGGACTGGCGTTCGTCCGCTGCGATCCAGCAGGTGGCGCAGAAGTATTTCATCATACGCAACCGCATCACGTGGGAACGGGAAAAAGGGCGCGGCGCAAAAGCGAACTGGAAGAATGCGTCGGAGGATATCTGGTTCTGCACCATGTCCGAAAAATTCACATTCGATCTTAACGCGGTGAAACTGAAACGGAAAGTGATCGCTCCGTACACGGAGAACGGCAAGCCGAAGGACTGGAAACGTTCCGACGAAGGGAATTTCCGGATGACATCTCCTTCAAATTTGTGGACGGACCTGACCGTTCCTTTCTGGTCCATGCCGGAAAATACGGAGCACCCGACGCAAAAACCGGAGAAATTAGCGGCTAAGATCATCCTTGCAGCAACAAAAAAAGGGGATGTAGTGCTCGATCCGTTCCTCGGTTCAGGGACCACATCCGTCGTTGCAAAAAAGTTGGGCAGGAAGTATGTTGGAATTGAAATTGACCAAAAATTTGCTTCTATTTCAGAGAAGCGGTTGGAACGTGCCGATGATGAGCCTTCTATCCAGGGATTTTCGGATGGGATCTTTTGGGAGCGGAACTCCAGATAATTTTTAGGATTCTATTATTTCGTGTTAGTATTGTTCCCAAAATTAGTGACTTTATGCCTTCGTGGCAGGGAACAAAAAAAGCTTCGCCACTAAAACACGAAGACACAAAATCCCACAAAAGAGCATGAATAATACGTTTTATACTTTTATTTAATTGATAAGGAATTATGACACGAAGAATTCTCGCACTCGCTGAAGGCCGCTTCAGTCCGCTCAAATCGAAGACCGCCAATGCCGCTCTCATCTACACACCGGGCGACACCGTTGCCATCATCGACAGCACGAAGGTCGGCAAGACCGCGCAGGAAGTTCTCGGCTACGGCGGAGATGTTCCCGTGGTGGCGAGTGTGGAGGAGGGATTGAAATTCCAGCCGACACATCTGCTCATCGGTATTGCACCGACCGGCGGACGGCTGCCGGAGATCTGGCGCGACTGGATCAAGACCGCTATTCGGAACAAGATGCACATCCTCAGCGGACTGCACACCATCCTTTCGGATGACGAGGAATTCGCTTCGCTGGCGAAGGAACACAATGTCACCATCACCGACTGGCGCAAGATCCCGCTTGAGTACGAGGTCGTGTCGAAAGGGAATTACCGCACGCGCAAAGCGAAGACGATCCTCACGGTCGGTGCGGACTGTAACATCGGAAAGATGACGACCATGCTGCAGGTGTACAACGAATTCCTGAAGCGCGGATTGAAGAGCGACTTCATCGGCACGGGACAGACCGGCATCATGATCTCGGGAAAAGGGATCGCCGTCGATGCCATCATCAGCGATTATATCGCCGGCTGTATCGAGAAATGCATCGATGCATCGAATGCCGAAGGGTACGACTACATTTTCGTTGAAGGTCAGGGAGCACTCACGCATCAGGGATACAGCGGTGTCACCTTCGGACTGATGCACGGAACGATGCCCGACGCGATGATCATGTGCGTGCAGCCGACCAGAACGCACGACGATTACGGACTTCCCATTCCCGACCTAAAGAAACTCATCGCACTGCATGAATCGGTGATCGAATTCTTCCATCCCACAAAAGTGATCGGCATCGGCATCAATTCCATCGGTCTGACGGATGAGCAGAGCATTGCTGAAGCGAAACGGCTTGAGGATCTGACCGGTCTTCCGGCGATCGATACATTCCGTTTCGGCGGGACAAAACTTGCCGATGCACTGATCAATTATTTGAAATAACAGATGAGATATTCCGCTCTGTTGATACTGCTGCTTCTGTTCTGCTCTTCATGTCAAAAGAAGAAAGCGGCCGAACCGAGCGTTCAGCGCGAAGAACATTACGTTCCTCCTGCAACGGAAGAGGAGATCGATGTCTCGCAGACGTATCTGTCGCCGTCCGACGGACTCAGCGACCGTTCTGCATTCATCCCTTCAGTTTTTGAGAAGAAAGAACTCAAATACCGCGGTTCTCGCAACATCTATTATATCGTCTCCCGTCCGAAGAATTCCTCGGTCACGCTTGTCGTAGAATATCTCTCCGGCCGTTTTGCGAACGGAGATACGGTCTCCACTGCGACCCGCCTTCTGCTCTTTTCCGACGATGTCCTTGTGTACCGAAAAGCATTTCAGATCCAATTCGACGGTCCGTCGAATTTCTCCTCGGTACGGAAATTCGATCATTCATTGATGAATATCAGTGCAGCTCGTTCAATTCTGTTCTATTGGAATGAGAATGTGTCCGAGGACGGGATGAGTGTGAAAGAATACGCCGCCGCTGCTGTCGACAAGGATGGTCTCACGAACGAACTCAGCGGTGATATCTCGCGCATCGGAGGGAGTGTTACGACGGTCCGTTTTCTGAATGAGAACCGCCTGAAAGCGAAGATCGCTCCGAATCACCGGTATCTGTCACTTTCCGTGGAGGTGTTCTATACGGTGGACTGGCAGGCGTATACTGCAGTAATGGATGTTCCTGTCGATACCATCTTTTCCGTTTCAGAACAGCCGTCGCACTTCTTCAGCAGTAAGATAAAATTATTCGCCCAGCCGCAGACGAACTCCGCATTCCGCGAGACGAACTTCCGCCGATTGACGCAGGCGCAGATGCAGCGCCTGTTCGTCCCTTCACTGTTCGATACGAACAGCATCAGCCGCGATCATCTATTCATCCAATTCAACAAGAGCACATCGGGATGGATCGACTTCGAGACGATGAAATTCGAAGAGATCATTTCCGAGAACTAGTATCGTCGCTTCAGTTTAACCTTACAATTGTCTCTCGCAAAGGCGCTAAGTTCGAATGAATTGTAGATGTTTCTAGGAACAAAAAAATTGTCATGGTGAGCAAGTCCCGATGCTTTCTGTCTCACGATAAGCATCGGGACGCGTCGAACCATTCCTTCGTGAACATCTTTATACACAACTGAAGAGAGTATTTGATTTTTAACGATTTCCCCCCTCTCTTAGTGACTTTGCGAGAGTGTTCTTAAAGACGCAGAGATAAAATAATTTCTCTTCGAAAATCCTGCTGAATTCTTTCAATTTAGCAGGATTTTTTTATATTATTATAGAGACATACGGTGACTGTACCCCAAACCCGAGCTTTCTTCGGGTTTTGTTCTATTGACTAATGTGAATTGAGTTGAGACAATGATCGTCATGAAATTCGGCGGCACTTCGGTGGAAGATGCCAAAGCAATCAGAAATTTAACGGAGATCGTCAAAAAAGAGATACCGCGCAGACCGATCGTGATCGTTTCCGCCTGCTCCGGAATCACAAATCAATTACTGCACACAGCAAATCTTGCCTCACTCGGGAAGAAAGAGGAAGCGCTCAATGCCGTTGCACTGATCGAATCCCGCCACAAAAAGATCGTGAAGGACCTCTTCGACGGTGACCTTCAGCGGTTCCTGAACAAACATCTTGCGGTCATCGCAGAAGAACTCGTTGCCCTTGTGAACGGCGTGGTAGTGCTCGGCGAACTGACGAACCGTTCACTCGATACGTTCGCCGCGTACGGCGAGAGGATGTCGTCCTTCATCATCCATCACTATTTTGAGACACAGAAGATGAAATCCTTCTGGGTGGATGCCCGTTCATTCATGATCACGGACGAACAGTTCGTAAAAGCGGTGCCGCAGTTCGATGTCACTGAACGAAAACTCCGCGAGATCGTCCAGCCGAAAGTGAACAACGGTTACGTCGTCATCTCGCAGGGATTCATCGGTTCCACACCTTCGGGCATCACCACAACCATCGGCCGGGGCGGTTCGGATTATTCCGCAGCCATTATCGGCGCATTGTTGGATGCGGAAGATATCCAGATCTGGACCGATGTGGACGGTATTCTGACGAGCGATCCTACGGTGGTGAAAGATGCGAAGAAGATCAAAGTGATGTCGTTCAACGAAGCGGCGGAACTCGCATATTTCGGTGCCCGCGTGCTGCATCCCGAGACGATCCTTCCCGCGGTGAAGAAGAGTATTCCTGTTCGTGTGCTGAATTCGAAGAACCCGAGTTCTTCGGGGACGTTGATCGTCTCCAAACCGAAGACGGATAAACGCTGCATCGTGAAATCCATCGCGTATAAAGAAGGGATCACGCTCATCAGCATCGTGTCGACGAGAATGTTCCTTGCAACGGGTTTCCTTGAGAATGTGTTCGATGTGTTCCATAAATACCAGACGGTCGTTCACACTGTTGCAACATCGGAAGTGAGCGTTACGGCGACCATCGACAATACGAAGAATCTTCAGAATATCATGCGCGAACTGAAGCAGTTCGCCACGGTCTCCGTTGCCGACAAGAAAGCAATCGTCTGCATCGTCGGCGACAATCTTCGTAACAGTCCCGGTCTTGCCGTGCGGATGCTCACTCCGATCTCGGATGTGAACATCAACATGATCTCGCAGGGAGCATCGGAGATCAATCTCAGTTTTGTGGTGGATGAGGAATTTGTGGATGACGTGGTCATTAAGCTGCATAAAGAATTGTTCTCCAACGCCGGTAATTTTCCGGAAATCTTCGAGTGAAGAACAGGTATTAGTCGTTAGGTGATAGGTGTTAGCCATACACTAATCACACATCGGTTTTCCTAATACCTAACGCCTATTACCTAAAGCCTGCAATAATTATGAATTCTTTCCACTATATCGAAAACATCCTCTACTGCGAAGATACTCCCGTTCAGGAGATCGTCGAAGAATTCGGAACGCCGCTCTATCTCTACAGCAAGAATCAGCTGCTGGAGAATTTCCGCTCCATCGACGGAGCGTTTGCGGGAACCGACCACACAACATGCTATGCGTTGAAAGCGAATTCCAACCTCGAACTGCTGAAGATCCTTCAGAAAGAAGGAGCGGGGGCCGATGCGGTGTCTGCAGGCGAGATCAATTTCGCGTTGAAGGCGGGATTCTCGCCGTCGAAGATCACCTTTGCAGGCGTCGGCAAGCAGGATGCGGAGATCGAATTCGCACTGAAGCATGATATCTTTTCTTTCAACGTAGAATCCATTGAGGAACTTGCCGTCATCAATGAGATCGCCGGCAGGATGAACACGAAAGCTCGTATTGCTCTCCGTATCAATCCGGATATCGATGCTGCTACGCATCCGTACATTTCCACCGGACTAAAAACGAATAAGTTCGGTATCGACATCAAAGTTGCGGTGGAGACATTCAAATACGCTGCATCGCTCCCGAATCTTCATGTGGACGGGATCCACACGCACATCGGTTCGCAGATCCTGAAGCTCGATCCGTTCATGCAGACGGCGCAAAAAGTGGTCGACATGGTGAAGGAACTCCGCGCTCTCGGCATTAATATCCAGCATGTCGATTTCGGCGGCGGATATGGCGTCACCTATAAGAATGCGATCAAACATCCGCTCCTTCCGCTGGAAGAAGCTACAAGTGCTGATGAAACACCCGGAAATAATGCCTTTATCACATCGGTCCTGCCGATCCTGAAACAGGCAAATTGCAAGATCGTCATCGAGCCGGGACGTTCCATCGTGGCGAACACCGGAATGCTGATCACAAAAGTTCTCTATCGTAAGGACAATGGCGTGAAAAAATTCGTCATCGTCGATGCCGGAATGAATGACCTCATCCGGCCGAGTCTCTATCAGGCATACCATCAGATCGTTCCGCTCACCGTGAAGGACGGAGAACGTGAACAGGTGGATGTTGTCGGACCTGTCTGCGAATCGGGAGATTTCTTCGCACGCGAACGGACAATGCCGTTCGTCCAGCG
>JBMOHT010000106.1:0-13096 GCA_049317705.1 Bacteroidota bacterium
TTCATCTACGAAAGCCGCGCGGGGGACACATTCATCCTCGGCTCGAACGTATGGCGGATGATGGACATCGATGCGAACAAAGTGATCGTCTCCCCGGCGCCCGGACAACCCGCACGCATGCCGTTCTGGCGCGGTGAAGGAATCGGTCGGACGTATGAGCTTGGTGTGAGGATCGGGGAATTTTTGGAACGATTGTCGGGAATGGATCCTTCCCAACGGGATCTTCGATCGGCGCGTGCGTCCGTTGGAGCGGACGCACTTGCTCAGGATGAGCAGCAAAATTTCTTAGATACATTCCCCATCGATTCGAATTCTTCACGCAATATAATAGAGTATGTGGAGGACCAGCGGCTGTCCACGACAATCGTCCCATCCCACAGAACGCTCGTTGTGGAAGGATTCCGGGACGAGGTCGGCGATCCGCGCATCGTCGTCCACTCCTGCTATGGCAAAGGGGTGAACGGACTTCTCGGCATTGTGCTGACATACGTACTGAAACAGCGTCTGAACATTGATGTGCAGATGCTCTATAATAATGACGGAATTCTCTTCCGCTGTTCAGATGCAGAACGGCTGCCACTCGATCTTTTCTCGCAGATAACACCGGAATTTGCGCAGCAGATCATTCTGGAAGAGATCCCTTCCTCACCGTTATTCGGTGCATTGTTCAGACAGAATGCGGAACGTTCCCTGCTGCTGCCGAAAGGTTCTCCCGGAAAGCGTCGTCCATTCTTTCTTCAGCGGTTGAAATCCGCTGACCTGCTGCAGATCGTCCGGCAGTACAACGATTTTCCGATCGTTATCGAGACCATCCGCGAATGTCTTACCGACGTGCTCGACTTCGAGCATTTCAAAGAGATCATGACGGCGATCGAATCCAGCGACATCCGCATCCACACGGTGCAGAACGAGACGCCGTCACCATTCGCGTCAACGCTGCTGTTCGATTTTGCGGCGGTGTATATGTATCAATGGGACGATCCGAAACAGAATGCGCCGCAGAACTTCGCGCTTCTCAACCGTGAACTGATCTCCGAAGTGGTGAATCTCGACAGCGTGAAGTCGGTCGTGCGGAAAGATGCAGTCGCAAAAGTGGAAGAACAGCTGCAGTATACTTCCCTCACCCGCCGTGCTCGGACCGCCGAAGAATTGATGGATGTCTTCCTGCGTCTGGGTGAACTGACCGGACCGGAACTGCATGAACGGATCCAGCAAAAAGAATTTGTCGATCAGCTTCTTGAACGGAAGATCATTGCTCCCATCTCCATCGGCGGTAAAGAGTACTTCATCTCCGGCGAGGAGATCCCTCTCTATCGTCCGTTCTCTGTCGTCTCGGATGAGGTCATTGCTTCTCTTCCTGAGTCCTTCCGGTCCGCAGAATTCGGTCGGGAAGAATCACTCCGGTATGTGATGATGCGGATGCTGAGATCACATGGAGTGTTAACGGCACAGAGTATTGCGGAACGGTTTTCCATTTCACAGGATGAATGCCGAGATCTTTTGACATCTTTAAAGAAGTCGGAGAATCTCATCACCGGACAATTGACGGAAGAAAGCAGCGAGGAACAATGGTGTTACCGTCCGAACTTCGAACGGATCCACCGCGCATCCATCTCCATGCTGCGCAAAGAGATCAAACCGGCCACCATTGCCGACTTCACGCGGCTGTTGATTCGGTGGCAGCACCGCGACCATCCATCACGTGAACGGGATGAAGAAGGATTGAAGAATTTGCTTGATACGTTTGAGGGATATGCACTCACTTCCGAACTTTGGGAAGCGGAGATCTTCAAGACGAGGATCGACCATTACAACGGAACGATGCTCCGTCAATTAACTCAGCGCGGTGAATATTTCTGTATCGGGAATCCTTCGGGACGCTCTGAATGGATCGCCCGCGGGGACGGAAGTTATTTTGCTGTTCAGCAATCACCACTACCCGAAGAACTTTCCAAACAAGCCGTTGAGATCTATCAGTATCTGAAGGAGAACGGAGCATCTTTCCTTTCGGACCTGAGGGAACATACGAATTTTACACTTGCCGCCATCAACCGCGCTGTTGCGGAGCTGTTCTGGAGCGGATTGATCACCAACGATGTAGCAGATGAAGCGCTGAATGTAAAACGGTATCGGGAATTGGAGACGGATTCCCTGCATCTTCCTGACGAACGCGTGAAGATTGTCAATTACCGAACAAATCCACTTAAAAGGATCGCTTCGAAAAGTGTCCGCGCCGCGCTGAAGCAGGTACCGGGCTGGAACGGCCGATGGTCGCTCGTCCACACCAAAAGTATTTTAGGCACGGCTGTTACTGAGAATGAAAAGATACGGCGGCAGGCGGAACAACTGCTCCTGCGCTACGGCATCGTCGCACGCGAAGTGGCGAAACGGGAAGAGAATCTTCTTCCGTGGACATCGCTTGCAATGGAATTCCAGCGGATGGAAATGCGGGGGGAGATCCGGCGCGGATATTTCGTGGAAGGACTTTCCGGAATGCAGTTCGCCTTACCGGATGCGGTAACGATGCTCGACGAGATCAAGTCCGTCCCGGCAAAGGATGAGCCGCCGGTCGTGCTGAATGCATGCGATCCGGCAAATCCGTTCGGCACCGGAATCGATCCGTTCATACAGGAACTTGATAGAGTTCATCCAAAATTTTCCCGAATCGCGGGAAATTATCTTATCTTGGACGGCGGAGTTCCGATCGTATGGATCGAGAATATGGGACTGCGGATATACATCGTGAATGCATCCGTTCCTGCAGAACGAATTCATGCAGGATTGTTGAGTTTCGTCAATCATCTCCGGAATTCTTATCCCGAAAAGAACGACATCGTCACTGAATATGTGAACGATCTCCGTCCGTCGGAATCAGGAATGGCTGATCTGCTCCGGTCCATCGGATTCTATAGGGACAAAGTGCAGACGATGCGGCTGGATCTGCGGTAACACATTGAATATCAACACCACAGGTATTAGATTTAATAAAAAATGGAGCGACCATGTCCCCCAACTATGAATCACTTCTCAGTGACGCTTTGCATCTTCCACCCAAAGAACGCGAAATGCTGGCGGAACAGCTTGAACTCAGCGTTCTCGGACTGTCCGAAACTGAACTGATAAAGGCATGGGCTGCATTATCCGATAAACGGTTTCGGGAATACAAAGAAGGAAATGCTTCGGTCTATGAAGTGAACGATGTGATCAGAGAGGCGCGGGATAGAAGCTGACAAGCCGATTTTTCTCCGTTAATTTGTATCTGCTGTTTGTGTTTATTCCAATCCTTCAAAGTTAGTATCGAATTTACCATTATCTATCTGAAAAAAAGAAATTCCATTCCGGAAATATATTTTGAGATTATTGGAAACCATAACAAAAATAAGAATTTTCACTGAAAACAAAATTGTCATTCCCGCACGTTTTTGGCGGGAATCCATGAATCTGGACCCCCGACAAGAACTTTCGGGGGTGACAGTTATTTTTTTGAGATTGCCAATAGTATGGTTCAGCATAATATTCTGTATTCCGATGTTTGCGCAGGATACCATCACCATCCGCGACATCCAATCCGCCGAGAAGTTGATCGGACTCAAGTTCACCGATGCTAAGAGAGAATCTCTGCTTGGTGATGTACATGGTGCACTGAAACATTTTCAGGAACTCCGCGCAATGCCAATCACCAACAGTGTTGTTCCGGCTATGCTGTTCAATCCAATCCCGTTCGGGAAAACGTTCGACAAGAAGCGCTCTGTTTTTTCTCCCGAAGGAAAGAAGAAAGTTGCAGTGCCGAAGGCGGGCGATGAACTTGCGTTCTATTCCGTAACAGAATTAGCCGCACTCATCAAGGATCGAAAGATCACCTCCGAGCAATTGACGAAACTGTATCTGGAACGGATCAACAAATACCGTCCCATGCTGCAGTGCATCATTACTGTTACGGATTCACTTGCACTGGCACAGGCACGCAGAGCGGATAAAGAGATCGCAGCAGGAAAATACCGCGGACCTTTGCATGGAATTCCATACGGCGCGAAGGATCTGCTAGCAACGAAGAATTATCCGACAACATGGGGCTCCGTTCCGTTCAAGAATCAGGTGATCGATGAAGACGCAACGGTCATCAAACGATTGGAACAAGCCGGCGCAGTGCTGATCGCAAAGACCGCAATGGGTGAGCTGGCCTGGGGAGATGTCTGGTTCGGCGGAAAATCAAAGAATCCTTGGGATACGACGCAGGGTTCGAGCGGTTCATCCGCGGGTTCAGCTTCCGGCACAGCGGGTGGACTATTCGCATTCGCGATCGGTTCGGAAACATACGGTTCCATCGTCTCTCCTTCAACTCGTTGTGGGACGACGGGACTTCGTCCGACATACGGACGAGTGAGCCGGTATGGCGCAATGGCGCTCAGCTGGAGTATGGACAAACTCGGACCGATCTGCCGTTCGGTTGAGGATTGCGCGCTCGTGTTCAATGCGATCTATGGTCCTGATGCGAATGACCAAACGTTATATGACCTTCCGTTCACCTACGAACCGAAGAAGACCGAACTGAAGAACCTCCGCATCGGATATTTGAAGACGGATTTCGACAATTCACAGGATGGCAAAGAATTCAATGATTCCGTCCTGGTCGTGTTGAAGAAACTCGGAGCATCGCTCATTCCCATCCAGCTGCCAGAGATGCCCGTCGGTGCGATCGACATCATGCTCGATGCCGAGTCCGCCGCCGCGTTCGATGATGTCACGCGCAACGGAAAAGATGACATGATGGTCCGGCAGATCAAGAATGCCTGGCCGAATGCGTTCCGCGCTGCACGATTCATTCCAGCAGTAGAATATATTCAGGCAAGCAGAGCACGTCAGTTGCTGATACAAGAGATGGAGAAGGTGATGTCAAAAGTGGATGTATATGTAGGACCGTCGCAGGAAGGGAGCAGTCTGCTGCTGACCAACCTTACAGGACATCCGTGCGTTGTGCTTCCATGCGGATTCGACAAACAAGGACATCCCGTCAGCATCACGTTCACAGGGAATCTGTTCGACGAGGGAACGCTCCTCTCCGTTGCAAAGAAATATCAGGATGCAACGTCGTATCATTTGAAACATCCGGACCTTGGAAAATAATGTCATCAACGATCTCACAATATCTGAGTCATCAGGATGCACCGGGGATACTTCATCGGTTCCCGCGTCTTCTTTATCCGTATTTTTTTCTGAATTATCTTTCAGTCCTTCGAATGAAATATGCTCGAAGAGCCATCAACCGTGCGTTGGTGTCCATCCCTTCTCCTCAGCGGATCGTGGAAGCAGGTTGCGGCATGGGGGATTTTCTGTTCACTGTTCCGAAATTACGGTTCGCACCTCAGTCACTCGGGATCGATGTGTCACCTTCCAACATCAGTGTCTGTCAACGGCTTGCTCAGACCATTGATGCGAAGGAAATGACGTTCATTTGCAGCGATCTTACAGCGGCTGACATTCCTGCAGGACAGGATCTGATCCTGTGCATCGGCGTTTTGATGTACATCAAGGACGATGAAGTAGTGCTCCGAAAATTCCATGACGCTCTCTCCGCTCACGGAAAGCTACTCATCTATGTTGCGGTGAATTACCGTAGGACATTGTCATTGTACAAGAGACTTGCCAAAAATCCAGGATTCGACTATGATGAGATCATTGGTCGTCCGCAAACATACACTGATGAATCATTGGAACAACTTCTGAACACGTGCGGTTTTAGAATAGAACAGAAAGAGCATTCATTCGGAACGTTCGCTGCGACTATGTTCGAGATATCGGCTATTTTTGAGTGGGTAGTCAAGACTCAGAATCCATTGATTTCATTGCTCATTCTACCCTTGTATTGCCTATTTTACCCTGTCTATTTTGTATCCATGCTGCTCGATTACTTCACGGCCCGGCCGACCGGAAACGGTGTGATGATCACAGCCGTCAAATCTTAACATTTTCCTATGAAAAAAATCAAACAGACCATCCTCAACCGGGAAGACAAGAACGACCTTGGATTCGGTTCCCGGCTTTCGCAGCAGCAGCACAGCAGAATGATGAACCGCGACGGTACGTTCAATGTGGACAGAGGGGGAATGTCGGTCGTCCGCTCGATGAGTCTCTATCATTGGCTCATCACCATTTCGTGGACGAAGTTCCTGCTGCTCATGTCCGCATTCTATATCACCGTCAATTTCGTCTTCGCCGGCGGTTACTATCTCTGCGGGCCTGACGCCCTCAATGGAGTTGAAACAACACCAGTCGGACATTACTTCTGGAATTGTTTCTTTTTCAGCGTGGAGACCTTCGGCACCATCGGCTACGGCGCATTGAATCCGAAAACTCCCGCCGCGAACTGGCTGATGACATTCGAAGCTTTCTTCGGACTCGTCAGCGCAGCGATGGCTACGGGACTCCTCTTCGCCCGTTTCGCCCGTCCGAACGCAAAGATCCTCTACAGCAATCACGCGGTCATCGCTCCGTTCAAAGAAGGAAAAGCATTGATGGTGCGCATCATCAATCAACGGTCGAGTCAACTGATCAACATCGAGGCCCAGATCATTCTCTCGATGATGCTCGAGAAGGACGGCAAGCATGTCAGGCAATATTTCACTCTGCCGCTGGACAGACAGAAAGTGACGTTCTTCCCGCTCCATTGGACGATCGTGCATGAGATCGATGAACACAGTCCGCTTAACAATAAAGACAATCATTTTATAAAACAGGCCGAGACCGAAATGTTCGTACTGATCACGGCAACGGATGAGACATACTCACAGACGGTCCATTCACGTTCTTCATACCGGTACGACGAGATCGTTTGGGGGGCGAAGTTCAAGGATATCTTCGAGAAGAGCACCACCGGCAAAGCGATCGGCGTGAACATGGACCGAATCCACGATTACGAACAGATCGCACTGGACTAAGTATGCAGCAGCATTATATCATCGATGGTTATAACGTTGTCCACGCGATCCCTTCTCTGAAGAAGACGCTGCTTCACGACGCCGTGTCAGCCAGGGAACTGTTCATCCATTCCGTTGCACAACTGACACACACGAAGAAATTCCGCTGCACCATAGTGTTCGACGGTACCACACCGGCTGCAACATCCAAACAATCATCACACGCCCCGGTACATGTCGTCTATTCTTCTCCGCTCTCTGCGGATGCACGAATCAAACAGATGATCGAACATTCGAAGAACCGCTCATTGCTTGTCATTATCTCTTCCGACAGAGAGATCCTGAACTTTGCCAAGGTCTGCTCCTGTCAAACCCACACTTCCAATCATTTTGCCAATCTCCTCGCCGGATCGAGCGATACGGTCACCGAAAAATCGGATGCTCCCCTCACCAAATCCCAAGTGGATGAATGGCTGAAGATCTTCGGCGAAAAATAATACTTTCCGTAAATGCTTGACTTTCACTCCGCCTTGATATAAATTTAGGTCAACCTAAATTATAGTTGGATGTACATGATGGAAACCATTGCCCTGCCACACCTTGAATTCCCCGACAAATCAAAACTCTATAAATACGCACTCTATTTAAGCATTTTCACGATCGTCTATAACATCATTGAAGGACTGCTCTCAACATGGATCGGCTTTTCGGATGAGTCCCTGACACTCTTCGGTTTCGGCGTGGACAGTTTCATCGAGACCGTCTCCGGGATCGGAATCGCAGCAATGGTCCTGCGTATCGCGCAAAATCCGAACAGCAGCAAAAGTCTCTTCGAGGTCTCCGCGCTGAAGGTGACAGGTTGGTCGTTCTATATTTTAGCCGGCGGACTTGTTATCTCTTCCATCCTCTCATTCATCTCCGGCAGGCAGCCTGAATCCACATTTTGGGGCGTCATCATCTCGCTTGTCTCCATCGTTGCAATGATCGGACTCATCTATTATAAGAAGAAGATCGGCACCGCACTTGATTCGAAGGCGATGATCGCCGATGCCAATTGTAATCTCGTCTGCATTTACATGTCCCTGACACTGCTCGGGTCCAGTTTCCTCTACGAGATGTTCGCACTTCCGTATGTTGATGCCGCAGGCGCACTCGGGCTTGTCTACTTTTCCATTAAAGAAGGAAAAGAATGTTTTGAGAAGGCACAGTCACTGAATGATTCATGCTCCTGCGCTCACGATTAAGATATTTATTATCTGACCGTCACCTCTACGAGGTCGTAGACCTTTGAAGTGACGGTCAGAGACACTAAACAAATGTAAACTGATATGGCCAGTGAACAAATAGAGAATTACCTCAAGAACATCTACAAGCTCTCATCGAACGAAGGAAAGGTCACAACCTCCTCCCTCTCCGAAAAGCTGCAGATTTCCCCTGCCTCCGTCTCCGAAATGATCAAAAAACTCGCGGAGGAAGGGACGCTCACGCACACTCCGTATAAAGGAGTGGAGCTGACGGATGAAGGAAAAAGACTCGCACTCCGGATCATCCGGAAACACCGACTGTGGGAAATGTTCCTGGTGGAAGTGCTCCACTTCCGGTGGGATGAGATCGACGATGAAGCGGAACGGTTCGAACACATCATGTCTGACCTGATGGAAGAAAAGATCGACCATGCACTCGGTCATCCGATGATCGACCCGCACGGTGATCCGATCCCGACGAAGGATGGCGAGATCACCTGCGCCATGAGCTATCCTATGATAGAATCGGAAGCAGGAACGCGTGTCCGCGTTCTTCGTGTGAGCGATTCCAATTCCGAAATGCTGAAGTACGTTTCGTCCATCGGCATTACACTCAACAAAGAGATCCTCATCCGCCGAAAAATGACCTTTGATAATTCCCTAATTGTCGTGATCAACAAAAAAGAGATCAATATCAGCAGCACCATCGCAGAACATATCTTTGTTGAAAATGTGTAGAAGGAGGTTCCATGCAGCATAATTCACTCTCTGAAGTACATCGAAGCGTCGATATTCCGAAGAATGTCGGACTCTTCAAGCGCCTGTTCGCTTTCGCCGGTCCGGCGTATCTGGTCAGCGTGGGATATATGGACCCGGGCAACTGGGCGACCGATCTTGAAGGGGGTGCGCGCTTCGGCTATCAGCTTCTTTGGGTGCTGGTCATGTCCAACATGATGGCCATTCTCCTGCAGACACTCTCCGCCAGGATGGGGATCGTAGCAGGACGCGATCTTGCGCAGGCATGCCGCGAATACTATTCCAAAAAGGTCAGTTATGTGCTGTGGATATTGTGCGAAATTGCTATCGCCGCATGCGACCTGGCAGAGGTCCTCGGCACCGCGATCGGTTTGAATCTGCTCTTCGATATTCCCCTTTTGTATGGAGTGATCATCACCGGATTCGATACGATGCTGTTCTTGGTGATCCAGCAATTCGGTATCCGTAAAATGGAAGCGTTCATCATCATGCTCGTCAGCACCATCGGCGTCTGCTTCGGCATAGAATTGTTCTTCGCCAAACCGGCGCTGAACGAGATCGCAGGCGGACTCATCCCGCAGCTCTCGTCCGAAAGTCTCTACGTTGCCATCGGTATCCTCGGCGCCACTGTGATGCCGCATAATCTCTATCTCCATTCCGCACTGGTCCAAACCCGCTCCGTTGAGCAGACATCGGAAGGGAAGAAATTAGCATGCAAATATAATTTCATCGACACAGCAGTTGCATTGAACGCCGCACTCTTTGTGAATGCTGCCATCCTGATCCTCGCCGCCTCCGCATTCTTCAAGAACAATATCGTCGTTACAGAGATCCAGCAGGCGCATCAATTATTGAATCCGCTTCTCGGTACGACACTCGCAAGTTCGTTGTTCGCTATTGCACTTATCTCCGCCGGACAAAGTTCCACACTCACCGGTACACTTGCGGGACAGATCGTGATGGAAGGATTCATCCAGTTCAAGATGCGTCCTTGGCTCCGCCGTCTTATCACCCGGCTCATTGCGATCGTTCCCGCTGTCGTTGTTATCTCGCTGAAAGGCGACAAAGGGTCGTATGACCTTCTCATCCTCAGTCAGGTGGTGCTCAGTATGCAGCTGCCGTTCGCCGTTGTTCCGCTCATTAAATACACGAGCGACAAGTCGAAGATGGGAGAGTTCGTCAATAAAATGTGGGTACAGGTCATCTCGTGGACCGTTGCCATCATCATCATCGGACTCAACGCGCGTCTCGCATATCAGACCATCTCAGGATGGATCGAATCGTCGAACGGTGCACTCTGGCCGTGGTTCACGATCGTCCCCGTGGCATTGGGGTGTCTCGGATTGCTCGTTTACATCTCCGTCCCTCAGTCATGGCGCGGGAAAAGGACAGCACAACTGCCGCAGATACCGGTGATCGAACTGACCGAACGGAAATATTCCAAGATCGGCGTTGCTCTGGATTACGGAGAGACCGGATCGAAAGTATTGTCATACGCTGTCTCAACGGCAAAACGAAACAATGCTTCCCTCGTCCTCTTTCACATTGTCGAGGGGGTGAGCGGTCAGCTCTTCGGAAGAGACGCGGACGACGAAGAAGCGCGCAGGGACCGTGAGATCCTTGAGGCGATAGCCGCCGATGTGCGGGCCCATGGACTGCATGTCGAGATCCGTCTCGGATTCGGTCCGGTGCCGAATCAGCTCGTGGAACTATCCAATTCGAGCGGTCTGGATCTGCTCATTATGGGAGGACACGGCCACCGCGGGCTGAAAGACATTTTATTTGGTGCATCAATCTCGGAAGTCCGGCATTCGTTGACGATACCGGTACTTGTGGTTTAATGTATCCCGGATGGCAAAGAAGAAGATGACCGAACCATCAGCAAACGATATCATTCGCCGCGAACTCGAGGTCGCATTCTCCCGTCACGCACAGCCGATATGGTTCCGTATCACGAAATGGTCCGTGATAATGACAGCAGCGGTTTATTTTCGGAAGAGTGAATATTTTATTCAATTCATCCTTATCTTCTTCCTGTCAGGGATCATGCTCCATCTTTTGTGGCGTTATAAGACGAAAGGTTGGACACAGTCCTGGCTCGGCTGGAACGCTGATATCAACAGACCACAGAATCAAACCACTAACGAACGACAATAATGAGATCGATCATACTCGCCACCGTCCTTTTAGCATCAATGAGCTTTGCGCAGGAATTCACGAAAGCGATCGAAGACAATTCCTATTACATCGAGGAAGCGTACAATCAGGAAGACCATGTTGTACAGCATATCTTCAACGGTGCATCGCAATTTTCCGGGACCGTGTATGATGCAAGTTTCACTCAGGAATGGCCTGCCTTCGGTCAGACACATCAACTGAGTTATACTATTCCGTTCCAGTACAATACTTCATTCAATCCTTCCAAAAAGGGGATCGGCGACATCCTCGTCAACTACCGTTATCAGCTGATGAATGAACCGGGTCTTGCCGTGTCACCGAGAATTTCCATCATCCTTCCCACCGGTGATCACAAGATCGGATTCGGGAACGGGGTCGTCGGGGCACAGGTGAATCTCCCTATCAGTAAACGGATCTCGAACGAACTCATTACGCATACGAACATCGGCGCCACCATCTTTCCGAACGTCACTATCAGCGGGTTCAAGGAGACCTTTTCCGATTATTTCCTCGGCGGCAGCGTCATTTATCTTGCAGACCCAAAGTTCAATGTAATGGCTGAAGTACTGTACACGAACACGGAATGGGGCGGCGGAAGATCGGACGAGCTCATTTTCAGTCCCGGATTACGCTGGGCAATCGATGTCGGCGAACTGCAGATCGTACCGGGTCTCGCATTCCCCTTCTCCTTCTCCGGCGGGAGACGGGAAAGCGGTGTCTTTTTATATCTCTCGTTCGAACATCCGTATTGATGCCTGCGTAACGTAATTTTGGATGCTTTTTATATTTGACTAGGCATCCAAAATTATTATCTTACCAATGTATAACTGACGAACACATCACCAATCATGTCTGTGAAGACATTCACCTCGCTGTAAAATAGATTTCTCCATCGGCCAACATAATTGCCGATCATCATTCAACGAATAATTCAATCAATAATTTTTGCCAACGGAAAGCCGTTGTCTATTCCATTCATTCTATTCATACTCCTATGAAGAATAAAAAGATCACCCTGCAGGAAAACGAGATACCGACCCACTGGTACAACATTATGGCAGACATGCCGAACAAACCGCTTCCGCCCCTTCACCCCGGAACGAAAGAACCGATCGGTCCCGATGCGCTCGCTCCGCTGTTCCCGATGGAACTGATCAAGCAGGAGGTCTCCACCGAAAAATGGATCGCCATTCCTGATGAGGTCCGCGAGATCTATAAAATATGGCGCCCTACACCTCTCTACCGCGCATATGGACTGGAGAAAGCACTCGGCACTCCGGCAAAGATCTATTATAAATATGAAGGTGTGAGTCCCGCCGGGTCACATAAACCGAACACCGCAGTCCCACAGGCATACTATAATAAGCAGCAAGGCGTGAAAAGGATTGTCACCGAGACCGGTGCCGGACAATGGGGCAGCGCGTTAAGCTTTGCCTGCAATCTGCTCGGCATGGAATGCGAAGTGTTCATGGTAAAAGTGAGTTATGACGGAAAACCGTACCGGAAACTGATGATGAACACCTGGGGAGCAAAAGTGTATTCTTCCCCGACCACTCAAACAGCTGCAGGACGGCAGATCCTTGCCGAAGATCCGAATTCCCCGGGCTCACTCGGCATCGCGATATCCGAAGCGATCGAAGTAGCGGCGCAGGATGAGAATACGAAATATGCTTTGGGAAGCGTGCTGAACCATGTGCTTCTGCATCAGACGGTCGTCGGACAGGAAGCATTGGTGCAAATGGAAAAAGCGGGCGATTTGCCGGACATCATCATTGCACCGTTCGGCGGCGGTTCGAATTTTGCCGGACTCACCTTCCCGTTCCTCCGTCTGAATCTTGAAGAGGGAAAGAAGATCCGCTGCATCGCCAGTGAGCCGGCCTCGTGTCCTAAACTGACACGCGGTGTGTTCCGTTATGACTTCGGCGATACGGTCGGCATGACGCCGTTGCTTCCGATGTTCACGCTGGGACATAATTTCGTGCCGCAGGCGATCCATGCGGGTGG
>JBMOHT010000107.1:0-13041 GCA_049317705.1 Bacteroidota bacterium
GAGAAGACGATCGTGCTTGTGCATGGACTGGCGAGCAACGGCGGTTTCTGGCGGAGCAATATCGGAGAACTCTCAAAACACTGCCGCGTGATCGCGGTGGATCTTCCCGGATACGGGAAATCGGACAAGGGTGTGTATCCATATACGATGTCATTCTATGCTGACATAGTCAGCGGTTTGCTGACGCAGCTGAATATTCCCAAGGTCGTCTATGTGGGACATTCGATGGGAGGACAGATCGGGATCCATTTCTCCTTCCGTCACAAAGCGCAGCTTGAGCAGTTGATCCTTGCCGCGCCGGCAGGACTAGAACCGTTCTCCCGCGGTGACGGCGACTGGCTGAAGAGCGTGATGACGATCGACTTTGTGAAGAAGACTCCTGAGGATAGGGGCCGCGCCAATCTCGCGATGAACTTCTACAATTATAATGATAAATTCGAATGGATGGTGGAAGAACGCGCACGGATGGCAAAAGCGAAGGACTTTGAGGATTTCTGTTATGCGGTGATCCGGTCCGTAAGCGGAATGATCGACGAACCGACAACAAAACGTCTGAAAGATATCTCCGTGCCGACACATCTCATCTTCGGAGAGAATGACGGTTTGATACCGAATCCTATCCTGCACGGCGGTTCGGCGGCGGAGGTAGCGAAGATCGGAACTGATGCTATCCCGAATGTGACACTGAATTTCATCCCCGAAGCGGGCCATATGCTTCAATTGGAGAAATCGGATGAGTTCAATGCTATCGTCATTGGCTTTTTGAAATAATATATCACTGAACAATTCTTTTGAGCCGGCGATGCCTCAGCCGGCTTTTTTATTGAAGGCATTTCTGATTTTTGTATCTTATCTGAACGGCACGAGCGTTGTAATTCGACAAGCGTCGAAATATTCAAACCTTTTGAGCATATGGAAAATAGAACCGAATCACTTTGTCCGAATTGCGGGAAGACATTCCGCTGTGATATTGCATCCGGAGAGACGATCTGTTGGTGTTTCGCCTATCCGAAACTCCTGAAGATCGAAGGGAATGACTGCTTATGTCCGGATTGCCTCCGTAATGCCATCGCTAAAGAAACCTCCTCTGAATGCCGATAACCTTAAACAGTCCGTTTAAAGGAAATTCTTCATTGCATCGTACTACTTTTATCCATACTATAAAATAGAAGAATTTACAAACTTACTGCGAAAACCGATGAAAAAAGCACTGATCGTTGATGATTCCTCCTATAACCGGACGTTGTTGAGCGCAATCCTGCGGAAACGAGGATTGGCTGTAGAGATGGCTGAGAACGGCGAGGAGGGTGTGCAGAAATTCCCAGTGTATGATCCGGATATCGTTTTTCTGGACTATATCATGCCGAGGAAGAACGGTGTTGAGGCGCTTGCAGAGATGAAAAAAATAAAACCCGGTTGTATCGGAGTGATGCTTACATCGATCTCCGGTGCAGAGGAAGTGCAGGAAGCGAAACTTGCAGGAGCGAATGCTTATATCCTAAAACCGTATGAAGCGGACAAGATCTACGAAGTCCTGAAAAAATTCAATCTGGTCGAAGAATGACGATCCCCAATTACGCGTGCCCGACATGCAACAAGAAGTATTTTGATCCGCCGTTCCTGTGTACGGATTGCGGAACGGAACTCGGCTGGCAGTGTTCCTCCTGCAGTCACGGGAATCCTCTTGTCTACCGGCGCTGCGGAAAATGCGGAGTGCCGATCCCGACGGTGATCGCAGCGATGATCAACGAAGGGAAACAGCTCAGGACCATGAACATTCCTCAATTCAACGAGAATGATATCACGGAACTGCTGGAAGAAGCAGAACGGTTAGTGGCGAAAAAAGAAATCCATACTCTTACCCAATCCGAGCTCGACAAACTGTTCGAATAATTATGTTCCTACGAGAAGATATCATCTTTCGCGATTACTGTCTCGCCAACAAGGTGCTGACCGAAGAACGGTGGAAGCAGTTCGCCGACACGGCCACCAACTATGGTATGAATGACGGCCTTGCGCGTGCGCTGATCGAATTCGGTTTCTTCAGCCAGGAAGAGTTGGTGCCCCATCTCGGTAAAGCGTTCAACCTGCCGGTGATGAAGCTGTATGCGGAAACGAATTCGGCTCCCAAAGAGATCATGTCCATTTCGTTCATTCGAAAACACCGGATCATTCCGATGTTCCTGTTCGGTAATGAACTCACTGTTGCCATCACCGATCCGCCGTACAAGACCGTGCTGGATGAACTGGCGAAGCTGACACAGCGGAAGATCGTTCCGGTGATCGCGGCCGTGAATGATTTCGACGAGACGCTCAAGATCCAGCAGGGCGGGTTCGATGAATTAAAAAGGATCGCCAGCGCGATCGATCTGGAAAAGTTCGATGTCGTGCGTTCCGGCGGCAAAGAAGTGGAACGGCTCGATAAGATCGGCGATTTCCCTCCGCTCATCGAACTGGTGGACGAGATATTCCTTCGTGCGATCAAGATCGGTGCCAGCGACATCCACGTGGAACCGTTCGAAGATGAACTGCGGCTGCGTTTCCGGTTGGACGGAGTGCTTCAGCGCGTCGCGTCATTCCCCAAGAAGATCGCGGACGGAATGGCTGCGGTCATCAAGACCAAAGCGTCCATGGACATCTTCGAGAAGAAGAAACCGCAGGACGGACGTATCTCCCTGATGCTTGAAACGAGGTCCTTCGATCTTCGTGTGAATTCACTTCCGACCGTGAACGGTGAAAAGATCGTTCTGCGCATTCTGAACAAAAGTTCCATCAATAAGAAACTGACGGAACTCGGAATGGCGCATCACAATCTAGCCATGCTGGAACATCTGCTCAATCAGCCGAACGGATTGCTGCTGGTGACAGGACCGACGGGAAGCGGAAAGAGCACGACACTCTACGCGGCGATCAATCATATCAAATCGGTCGAGAAGAACATCGTCACGGTCGAGAATCCGGTTGAATATCAGGTAGAGACGGTGAATCAAGTGAATGTCGATCCGGACCGTGATCTGACCTTTGCCAGCGCGCTGCGTGCGATCCTCCGTCAGGATCCCGACGTTGCGCTTGTCGGTGAGATCCGTGATTCCGAGACAGGTATTATGGCGACTGAAGCAGCGCTGACAGGACATTTGGTGCTGAGCACGCTTCATACGAATGACGCGGTCGGTGCTGTACCGCGTTTGATCAATATGGGAGTCCCGTCGTACTGGCTGGCGCCGGCACTGATCGGTGTTGTGGCACAGCGGCTTGTGCGAAAGATCTGTGATTATTGTAAGGATGAATATGAGCCGACGGAAGAACTCCTCTATAAATCCAGTCTGAGCGGTCTGTCCGGACGGACACCGTTCTTCCGCGGAACCGGCTGCAAGCGGTGCAATTATCAGGGATACAGCGGCCGTATCGCCATCCATGAGATCTTCTTTGTGAATGAAGAGATCCAGAATTTGATCTATCAGAATGAACCGACAACGAAGATCCGTGAAGCGGCGCTGAAGAACGGTTTCCGCGACCTGCGGTTCGACGGAATGAAGAAGGTCGTTGCCGGGCTTACCACACTGGAAGAGATCCAGAGAGTGACACGTTCCAATCTATAATATAAAATTTTACGACCATGAAGATCGACGATGTATCAGTATTAGTAGTAGATGATTCGGACCATATCCGCACTTTGTTCGCGATGACGCTCAAGAAGATCGGTATCAAGGAGATCCATTACGCGGCGGACGGCGCGGAAGGTCTGTTACGGTATACGCAGGACAAACCGACGATCACATTCCTCGACAACATGCTCCCGAAAATGTCCGGAATGGAAGTGCTGCGCGAGATCCGGAATGTGAAACCGGATGCGATCGTGGTGATCGTCTCCGCCGTCTCCAATATCGAAGCTGTGCAGGAAGCAAAAATGAAGGGGGCAAGTTACTATCTGGTAAAGCCGTACCTTCCCGGAAAGATCATCGAAGTGATGAAGAAACTGCTCAACCTTGAAGGAGTCGCGTAATGATCTGCTCTGCATGCGGAAATGACAATCCGCGGACATCGCTGGAATGCATCAACTGCGGGAACAAGATGAACGTGGTCCGCTGCAAATGCGGTTTCCTGAATTCATTGATGGATTCGTTCTGCGGATCGTGCGGCAAACAGCTGATCAAGTCGACACTCCTTGCACGTCTGCAGAGACTTGAAGTGAATTCGAATCCCATCGCGAACTTTTCCGAACAGGAACTGATGAGGATCGTGGAGATCCAGCAGACCACAATGCACGACGAACAGACCCCGAATTCCGTATCGCAAAATGACATCGATAAACTTTTTGAATAGCATATGATCAGGGAAGAAGACGTACGGATCAGTAAATTCCTTTTCTCCAAAGGATATATCGACAAGACGAAGTTCGATAAGTTCAGCCGTATCATGAACGAGACCGAACCGCATCATGCGTCATCCGTTCTTGTTGAATCGCTCGGTGTGAATGATGAGATCGTAGCGACGTCCATTTCGGAAGAGTTCAAGATCCCCTACATCACACTCACCCATTCGATGATCAATCTGAACAATCTGCAGATGCAGGTTGAGTTCGTTGAGAAATACAATGCTCTTCCGATCATCCGCAGCGGAGTGGAACTGACCGTTGCGTTCATCGATCCGCCCTATAAAGACATTCTGGAATCGATGCGCCGCGATGCGAAAGTGTTCGTCATTCCCGTCGCAGTGCGGAAATCGGCGTATGATGCGCTCATCTCCAAAGAAGCAGTCGAAGAGATCGATGAGTATCAGCATCTTCCGTCGAAATTCCAGATCGATACGCTCGACATGCGGAAGCGTGGCAAGGAGAAGGTCTACGAACTGTATAAAGCAGGGCGGATCCCGAATGCCGACGTGCTGGTGGATGAGATCATCATCCGCGGCATCAAGCAGGGGGCAACGGATATCTATTTTGAGCCGATGGAACAGGAATTCCGGGTACGTTACAATATTGACGGCGTGCTGGAATATGCCGTTTCGCTACCAAAGGAAATGACCGAAGCGATGTGCAATGTGATGCGTTCGCGCGGCAGTCTGAACATGTTCGACAAGAAGAAGGCGCAGGACGGCCGGTATAATTCCACCTACGGAAATTTCTCGTTCGACATGCGCGTGAGTACGCTGCCCACCGTGGAAGGCGAGCGGTTCTCCGTCCGCATTCTGAAAAAATCGAACCGTGTTGTTGATATCACCGATCTTGGATTCTCCACGGAGAATCTTTCCCTTGTGCGATACCTGCTGCATAGACCGAAGGGACTTCTGGTGATCGCAGGACCTTCTTCCGGCGGTAAGACGACGACGGTATACGGCTGTATGAACGAACTGAGGGATTCACAGAAAAATATCATCACCGTCGAGAATCCTATCGAATACAGGCTGGAATTCGCGAGCCAGGTGCAGGTTGATGTGGATCAAAAACAGGATTATGCAACATCCATGCGCGCCGTGCTCCGCCAGCATCCCGATCTGATCTTCCTGGGGGAGGTCCGTGATGCGGATGCCGGTATCGCAGCCGCTGAAGCGGCATTGACGGGAACGATGGTGGTAACGACACTGCTCTCCAGTGATGCGCTGTCGTGCATTCCCCGAATGTCGCATTTCGGTATTCCGCCGTCGTGGCTTTCGCCTACCCTCAACGGGATCATCTATCAACAGCTGGTGCGGAAGATCTGCAAACACTGCAAAGAAAGTTATAAGCCGACCAAGCATATGCTGAGTGCTGCCGGACTCACGCAATTGGAGGACTCGATCGTGCTGTTCCGCGGACGCGGATGTGAAGTCTGCGGAGGAGACGGACATCTCGGCAGAACGGCGATCCACGAGATCCTGGTCGTGGATGAAGAACTGAAGGATATGATCTATCACCAGGCATCACCGATCAAAGTGAAAGAGACCGCGGCTAAGAAAGGATTTGAATCACTCAGATTCGATGCTGTAAAAAAACTCGTTTCCGGAGTTATCTCACTTGATGAATATCTGCGAGTATTAGGATAGCGACACTCCATCCCCACACACACGCCGACAGAGACCTGCCGGCGTTTTTATTTTTCTCCTTCAGCAACGAAGAGCTGTCTTGATTGGCAGTGATTTTATCCTTAATTTTTTTGGGGAGAAAGAATAGATATTCAATGACCAAAAAAGCATTAATTGTCGATGATACGGAACCGAACAGATTGCTGCTTGGCGCCATCATCTCACGTTTGGGAATATCGGTGGAGTATGCAGAGGATGGTGATATTGCCGTCGATCGATTTGCGCAGTTCTCACCCGATATCGTCATCATCGATCAGATCATGCCGACCAAGAACGGTTCCGATGCGCTGAAGCAAATGAAACTGATCCGGGATGATTTCACGTCTGTCCTGATGTCGTCCTTGGCGAGCGCCTCCGAGATCGCTTCGATCATGAAGGACTGCGGAGCGGACGAATTCCTGGCGAAACCGATCTCCAGCACAAGTATCGCCGATCTGATGCGGAAATATCATCATATCGAGTGATCCCTACGGACCTTTTGTTCCTATGAACCGCACTGACCGATTATTTGCGATCCTTCTTGAGATCCAATCACATCCGAAGATCACCTCACTGCAGCTGGCGAAACGATTCGACGTGACGAAACGGACCATCTACCGTGACGTGCTGGCGCTGATGGAAGCGAATGTTCCCGTGCAGGGAAAAGCGGGGGAAGGATACACCATCGACGATGAATATTTTCTGCCTCCCGTGAGTTTTACGAACGACGAAGCACTGATGCTCATTCTCGGTGCGGATGTGATGGGGCAGCATTTCGATGCGCAGTTCAAAAAAGCGGCCCGTTCGGCGGAGAACAAGATCCACGCATCGCTGTCGAAAGGTTTGAAACGCGAAGTTGCCTATCTGAAAAGTTATATCACCTTCTTTACCGGTACGACTTCCGGAAAGGGAGAACTCAGCGATGCACTCCAAAAGATCCGCCGCGCTATCATCGAAAAGAAGAGCGTTGCGTTCCGTTACTTCAAACGCTACGCGGAAACCAACGACCCGATGGTCCGCGAGGTCGATCCGTACGCATTGACGAACTTCTTCGGGAATTGGGCACTCTCCGGATTCGATCATCTCCGGAAAGAGATCCGCATGTTCCGATTGGACAGGATGGAAGCGGTACTCGTCACTTCCAAAGCATTCGTACGACCGAAGAATTTCAAACTCTCAGAACTTGCACGTCAGGATCGGTCCACACTGACCGTCTACCACATTAAGATATCTCGCTCAATTCACCGTTGGGTGAAAGAGCAGCCTCCGTACGAACTCGTCAAAACACAGATAAAAAAGGATCACGTACTCCTCACCATAGAATCCTCCAATGAACAGGCACTCATCACCTGGCTGCTTCGATGGGGCGACAACGCCGAAGCTGTCTCACCGCCTGCTTTCCGTGAGAACGTTCAAAAGAGCCTCCGAACGGTCCTTGCGGTCTACGCATAGCTCATTCCGCCGTAAATCATTTTTGCCAGATTCCTGCTGACATAGGGTTGTCACACCCTTGTTGTATCTTTGTAGTGTCATTTCACAAGCACGGAAGATACTACAATGTTCGTTCGGTCATCCATATGCATACCGCTGTTGATCGCATTCGTATTTCGAAAAAGTATCCTCTGCTTCATGAATGAGTTCAACCCATTATCCCGGAGCCACTATGAAAAAACTGGACATTAAAAAAGAACTGAAGGAATATTACTCACCGTCATCCAAGGAAGTATCGATCGTTCGAATCCCATCGTTCCGTTTTCTGATGATCGACGGGAAAGGTAATCCCAATAGCGCACCTGAGTATGCTGACGCAGTTGAAACGCTCTTTTCTACCGCGTATACAATCAAATTCATGATCAAAAAGACGAAAGAAAACATCGATTATGGAGTTCTTCCGCTGGAGGGATTATGGTGGGTGCCGAATATGAAGGATTTCAGTGCCGAACGGAAAGAGGATTGGCTCTGGAAAATGATGATCATGCAGCCGGATTTCGTCACCGACGAGATATTCCGCGATGCGGTAGGGTCAGTTCGGAGGAAAAAGAATCTTGCCGCGATCGATAAACTTACGTTTGAATCCTTTGATGAAGGACTCTCTGCTCAGATATTATACCACGGTCCGTACTCCGGCGAAGCGCCGACGATCGCACGGCTCCACGACGCTATTAAGAATAGCGGACATTCACTTTCCGGAAAACATCACGAGATCTATCTGAACGATCCTCGAAGGACCGCATCGGAAAAACTCAAGACGATCATTCGGCAGCCGATGATCTGAGCATACACCAATTATCACTATCAAAGAAAGGAAAATAAATGAAAGAACCGATCACCGAAGTAGCGGTCTATACCGTCAAAGATGAATTGATGGAGCGATTCCTTCAGCAGCAGTCCACTGTCCACGGCGTGATAAAGCAGTTCAAAGGGTTCCGCTCACTCCGTTCTCTTCGCTCGCTTGAATCACCGAATACTTTTGTCGATTATTGTGAGTGGGATTCGCATGACGATGCCGTCGCAGCGAATTCGCAGGCGATGACTCTGCCAGAGATGAAGATCTTCTTTGAATTGGGGGACGGGATGATCTCGTTCGGTCATTACGCAACATCCACATTCTCGACAAAGGAATAATAATGGAACGGAAGGAAAATGAAATACTCCCAGGTAAAGACCGCAAGGTGATCCTCTATATCGCTGCAAGTCTTGATGGATTCATCGCGGGGGAGGACGGGGACATCGACTGGTTATCCTCCGTAGAGAAACCGGGCGAAGATTATGGATATTCTGAGTTCATTGCGTCCGTTGATACAGTGATCCTTGGACGAAAGACATATGACAAAGTGTTGTCGTTCGGAATTCCATATCCGCATTCCGATAAACAGTGTTATGTTATCACTCGTTCATATCGACCTTCGCACGATTCTATCACGTTCTTTCGCGACGATGTGAAGACATTGATCGGAAGATTAAAAAGTGAATCCGGAAAGAACATCTTTGTGGACGGCGGGGCGGAGATCGTACAGCTGATGCAGAAGGATTCTCTGATCGATGAATATATTGTTTCGATCATACCGATCCTGCTTGGAAAAGGGATCAGGTTATTCAAGGATGCACATATCCGGAAAGATCTTCAGTTAGTTTCATGCCGTTCTTTCGATACAGGATTGGTGCAGATGCATTATCGCTCAAAATAGTGATGGATTCATTTTGTGGAATTTTGTGCCTTGATGCCTTTGTGGCATAAAATATTATTATTGGTGAAATATAAAAAGGAGAGTTATGTCA
Source organism: Bacteroidota bacterium (assembly GCA_049317705.1). Taxonomy (GTDB): domain Bacteria; phylum Bacteroidota; class Ignavibacteria; order UBA10030; family UBA8401; genus UBA8401. The sequence continues at coordinate 9,319 of JBMOHT010000107.1, forward strand.
TTAACAAAATATACAAATGATCTCGAAAAAATTGCCGGTGAATGGATCAAGGATGTCGAATTATATTCAGACGAACAATTCCAGCGTAAACCGGATGAACATCAATGGTCCATCGGTCAGGTCTATGTCCATCTCATCCAATCCGCGCTGAATTTTCATATCAAACAGATCCAGCAGTGTGCGGAGAATAAAGCGATGGAGATCAATGGTGGGAAAAAGCCTCCGGGAAAGATCACCTATTTTATCGGTGTGATCCCTCCGGTGAGGGTCCATGTTCCACCGACACCGACCTATACACCCGCGCAGCCGGTCAGCAAGCAGGATGTGGTCGAACGGCTTCATGGTGTGATCCGTTCGGTGAAAGAGATCCAGGCAACTGCCGAGAAGGCCTCACTGACGCAAAAGACCGCCCATCCCGGATTCGGATACCTCAACGCGCGTGAATGGTTCCGTCTCATTCCGATGCACTATCATCATCACCGTCGTCAACAAAAGCGGCTTAATAAATTTCTGGGAGTCCGCTCATGAAACATCGTTGCCCTTGGTGCGGTACAGATCCTCTCTATACTTTGTATCACGATACAGAATGGGGAGTTCCTGTTCATGATGAGAGAAAATTGTTCGAAATGCTGAATCTTGAAGGAGCGCAGGCGGGACTCAGTTGGATCACCATCCTGAGAAAGCGTGAGAATTACCGGAAAGCGTTCGACCGGTTCGATCCGAAAAAGATCATCAAATATGATGCGAAGAAAGTAAAAGAATTGCTCGCCAACGAAGGGATCGTCCGGAACAGATTGAAGGTCGCGGCAGTGATCACCAACGCGGAAGCGTTCCTGAAGATTCAGAAAGAGTTCGGTTCATTCGATGCATATATCTGGCAGTTTGTCGGAGGGAAACCAATCGTCAATAAACGCGGTTCGATCCGCGAAATCCTTCCGACCACTCCTGAATCCGATGCAATGAGTAAGGACCTGAAGAAACGCGGTTTCAAATTCACCGGTTCAACGATCTGTTATGCGTTCATGCAGGCGTGCGGAATGGTGAATGACCATGAAGTAAAATGCTTCCGATACAAGGAAGTCTGATCAAATCCGCTGCTTTTCTTGAAACTCTCCGAAAATTTGCGCATTTTCAAGTAGGGACGTCACATGCGTCCCTATTTTTCTTATGCGCAAAGCCAATCTAAAGCGAAAAACCAAAGAAACAGACATTTCTGTATCCGTCATTCTCGATGGAACAGGGAAATCCTCCGTTTCCACCGGTATCGGTTTCCTCGATCATATGCTCGATCTTTTTGCAAAGCACGGATTGTTCGATCTGACCGTGAAATGCAAAGGCGATCTGCATGTGGATGATCATCACACCACGGAAGATGTCGGCATCGCAATGGCGAAAGCGTTCACCGCTGCACTCGGTGAAAAAAAAGGGATCGCACGGTACGGCACCGCTTATGTTCCGATGGATGAAGCTCTTGCACGCTGCGTGCTCGATCTGAGCGGACGCTCAGCGCTTGTGTTCAAGGCCGAATTCAACCGGAAGAAGGTCGGCGATCTTTCTACGGAGATGATCGAACATTTCTTCCAATCCTTCGCCGAGAATTTGAAAGCGAACATCCATATTGAAGTGCTGTACGGTAAGAACACACATCATAAGATCGAAGCGATGTTCAAAGCGTTCGCCCGTGCGATGCGCCAGGCGTGCGAGATGGATCCGAGAGTGAAAGGCGTCCTTTCCACCAAGGGGAAACTGTGATCGGCATTGTCGATTACCATCTGAACAATCTCCGTTCCGTCCAAAAAGCGTTCGAGAAGGTCGGGGCTGCTGCGTTCATTTCGGATAAAGCGGATGAACTCAGGAAAGCGGATAAGTTGGTCCTGCCCGGAGTTGGCGCATTCGGACAAGCGATGGAAAATCTCCGAATTCTTGGTTTGGATACGGTGCTCGACCAACACGTTGCGGCAGAGCGACCGCTGCTCGGAATTTGTTTGGGAATGCAGCTGCTCTTCACCAAGAGTTTTGAATTAGGCGAATTCACCGGTCTGAACTATGTGAAAGGGGAAGTGAAGCTGTTCCCTTCGAAAGTGAAGATCCCTCACATGGGCTGGAATCAGGTGGAGATCGTCCGCAGTTCTCCTTTTATGAAACATGTGGAAGAGAAAAGTTTTGTGTATTTCGTTCATTCGTATTATGTGGACCCGACGGATGATGTTACGGTTGCACGGACTGAATACGGAACACGGTTTACATCTATTATAGAACAAAAGAATATATACGGGATACAATTCCATCCGGAGAAGAGCCAAATTGCCGGTCTGCAGCTGTTAAAAAATTTTACCGAGATATAATGTTACTCATTCTTCCCGCAATCGATATCAAAGACGGACGCTGTGTCCGACTTGTTCAAGGTGCGCAAGGCACGGAAAAGATCTATTCCGACGATCCGGTGCAGATGGCCATTCTCTGGCGCGGCGAGAATTCGAAGACGATCCACGTGGTGGACCTGGACGGCGCATTCGACGGGAAGATGAAGAATCTCGATGTGCTGCAAAGGATGATGAAAGCCGTTGACATCCCGATACAGATCGGTGGCGGTATCAGAACATATGAACAAGTGAAGCAGTTGTTCGAGATCGGTGTCTATCGCGTGGTGCTCGGAACATCGGCGATCGATGATCCTGAACTCGTCTCACGGTGTGTTGCGGATTTCGGCGCTCGGAAGATCGTTGTTGGCATCGATGCGAAGAACGGCGTAGTGATGACCAAAGGGTGGAAAGAGAATACAGGGATCGAAGCTGTTTCGCTTGCGCTGAATATGAAAGCGCTCGGCGTCTGCCGTATCGTCTATACCGATATTGCGCGCGACGGCATGCTTGCCGGACCGAACTTCGAAGCGATCCAGCAGATCGCACAGAGGACGGGACTGAAAGTGACCGCATCCGGAGGCGTTTCGAATTATGAGGACCTGATCAAACTCCAGGAATTGGAAAAATTCGGCGTCGATTCAGTGATCGTCGGTAAAGCATTGTATGAGAACCGTTTCTCCTGCCAGGCACTTTGGCGCGAGAACGAAAAGTCGTTGGACGATCTCGGTCCCACGAGACGGATCTGACATGCTGGCAAAAAGGATCATTCCGTGTCTTGATGTGGATAAGGGGAGAGTCGTGAAAGGGACGAATTTTGTGGAACTGATCGATGCCGGTGATCCGATCGAGCAGGCAAAGTTCTACGACCGCGAAGGGGCGGATGAACTGATCTTCCTTGATATCACAGCTTCGTCCGATAACCGCTCGACCATGATCGATGTCGTGCGCAGGACCGCTGAAGAAGTGACGATTCCGTTCACCATCGGCGGCGGCATCAGAACGACAGATGATATGCGTGAGATGCTCCGCAGCGGTGCGGACAAAGTGAGTATCAATACGGCAGCTGTGAAGAATCCGCAGCTGATCAACGACGGAGCTGAAAAATTCGGTGTGCAGTGTATCGTTGTTGCGATCGATGCGAAGAAAGTGTGGGAGAACCGTTGGAAAGTGTTCGTCCACGGCGGTCGGACGGAAACAGAACTTGATGTGATCGAATGGGCGCAGGAATGTGAGCAGCGCGGTGCGGGAGAGATCATGTTGACAAGCATGGATCGGGACGGGACGAAGGACGGATATGATATCGACCTGCTGAAGCGTGTGACGGATGCGGTACGCATTCCGGTGATCGCCAGCGGCGGTG
>JBMOHT010000108.1:0-13015 GCA_049317705.1 Bacteroidota bacterium
TTCGAACTGATGCATAAAGGTTTTGCAGACCTCTCCCTTACCACTTGGGTACGGCACCGGAAAATTTGCCGAGGATGTTCCAAATTTTCAGCTTCACTACATCCTTAAGCATCGACGTCCGTCACTAAAAAACCTTACGGCGCCAAACGAAAATCCCGTCTCAAATATCAGGACGGGCTTTTGAGCGGGAAACGGGACTCGAACCCGCGACATCAACCTTGGCAAGGTTGCGCTCTACCAACTGAGCTACTCCCGCAAATCTACCTTTTGTGTATATCCTCTGCCATCGCCAGCACAAATTTCAGTGCACAAATATAATGAACTGTTCCTCTTAAGTCAAGATGAACAACACTGTTAGCGAGAAATTTCTATAATTTCGTATTTCAGTGTCCCGGCTGGCACTTTAATTTCTGCAATATCCCCTACTTTCTTTCCCATCAGTCCTTTACCGATCGGAGAGGTCGTTGAGATCTTATGTTCTTCAAAATTCGCTTCTTCAGGTGATACGAGTTGATATTCGATCTTCTTTCCGGACTTCATTTCCTTCACAAGGACCTTCGTCAGGATATACACTTTATCGTTGGGAAGATCTTTACTTTCGATAACGCGTGATTTTGAAAGAGTCTCTTCAAGTTTCGCTATTCGGTATTCAAGATGGCGCTGTTCTTCACGAGCTGCATCGTATTCAGCATTCTCGCTCAGATCTCCATGGCCTCTTGCTTCGGCGATCTTCGCTGCAACGGTCTTTCGTCCATTGATCTTCATTTCACGAAGATCCGCTTCGAGTTCAATGAACTTTTCTTTTGTCAGATAAACTACATCACTCATATGAGATATAAAACTTTAAACACGGTTATGAAAAACAAAAGCCATCGTCCGTTCCGGACAATGGCTGATTTTATTAAGACAAATGTAGAGGAATTTCGACGCAGATGCAAGAAGATTTTACTGCAGTCCTGCCATGATCAAATGACCAAGTTTATCCCTTTTCGTTTTGAGATATCGTTCATTCGTGCTTGATGCTTTCACTTCGATCGAGATACGTTCGGCTATCTCGATCCCGAATCCTTTCAACCCGATGATCTTCTTCGGATTATTTGTGAGAAGCCTGACCGTCTTCACCCCGAGATCGAGCAGGATCTGAGCCGCTAAACTGTAATCGCGCACATCGGCGTGGAATCCCAGTGCTTCATTCGCTTCAACAGTATCCTTCCCTTCGTCCTGAAGTTTGTATGCTCTCAATTTATTCATGAGGCCGATACCGCGGCCTTCCTGACGCATGTAAAGAACGATACCGCTTCCCTCTTTGTCGATCATTTCCATGGAGGTATGAAGCTGTTCATTGCAGTCACACCGTAACGAACCAAAAACATCTCCGGTGAGACATTCGGAATGAACGCGCACCAGCATCGGCACTGCCGGATCGATCTTTCCTTTGACAAGGGCGATGTGTTCTTTCTCATCAACCGACGAATGATATAAATGGACATCGAATTTACCGTTCTCGGTAGGAAGCTGTGTTGACACCATTTTTCGGACCAATTTCTCACGGTGTCTGCGGTATTCCACAAGATCTTTGATAGAGACGATCTTCAATCCAAACTGTTGTGCGATCTCCATTAATTGAGGAAGGCGGGCCATTGTGCCATCATCATTCATGATCTCGACAAGAGCACCTGCCGGATAGACACCGGCAAGTCTGCAAAGATCGACTACAGCTTCAGTATGACCTGCTCTTCGTAATACTCCTCCTTCGACCGCACGGAGAGGAAAGATGTGTCCCGGACGGCCAAAGTCGTTCGCTTTCGTTTCCGAAAGCGTCAGCGCTTTGATCGTTCTGGCACGGTCCGATGCTGAAACACCTGTTGATGTTCCATGCAATAGATCGATCGGGACCGTAAATGGGGTCTCATGAAGCGACGTGTTGTTCTCCACCATCGGTTCAAGATGCAGTTCGGACGCTCTTTGTGAAGTGACGGATGCGCATAATATTCCGCGACCGTGTTTCACAAAGAAATTCACGATTTCAGGAGTAATGGATTCAGCCGCAGCAACAAAATCCCCTTCGTTCTCTCTGTCCTCATCGTCAACGACAATGATCACCTTGCCTGTTCTGAGGTCCTGCAGTGCTTCATCGATTGTATGTAATGTGAACGGCATTATTTTGCTAAGCCTTCCACTTCACCTTGTTTATTGACAACGGAGATGGAATTCCGTTCGATCTTCACTTTTACTTTGTCTGCGATCTCGATCAGAGCGGTCTTTTCATCGATCGATACAACTTCCGCATGGAGTCCGCCTGCGGTAATGATCTTATCCCCTTTTTTGATCTGGCCAAGCAGTGCTTCACGTTCTTTTTGACGTTTTTGCTGAGGACGGATGATCATCAAATAAAAGATACCGATGATCAATGCGAACATGATCAGCGTGCTATAGATCTCGCCGCCGCCTTGACCCTGTTGAGCCGGTGCCATTGCTAATACTGAACCAAACATGATAACTCCCTTATACTAAATGATTTATAGATGTGGTTGAAACTAAATTTGAGCAGACATCCTCTCAAGCATCTCTTTTTTCCAAGATGCGAATGTATTGTTCAGGATGTTCTTTCTGGCTTCTTTTACCAACCACAAATAGAATGCTAAATTGTGAATGGATGCTAATTGAAGGCCAAGGATCTCGTCCACCTGAAATAGATGACGAAGATAACCTTTTGAATAATTTTTATTTGTGTAACTGTCAAAATCTCCGTCCAACGGCTGGTCATCGGACTTCCATTTGGCATTTTTGATATTGACCCGTCCATTACGGGTGAACAGCGTGCCGTTTCTGCCGTTCCTTGTGGGCATGACACAGTCGAACATATCGATGCCACGGTCGATGCTTTCCAGGATATTCTCCGGCGTACCTACTCCCATCAGATATCTCGGTTTTTCTTTCGGCAGGAATTGAGTTGTGAATTCCGTCAATTCATACATGGTTTCTGCCGGTTCACCTACCGCAAGTCCGCCGACGGCATATCCTTCAAAATTCAGATCTACCAGGGCATTTGCACTGTCAGAGCGGAGATGTTTGAAGACACTTCCCTGCACGATCGCAAATAACGCCTGCTGATGGCCGTACAGAGGCGTAGAATCGTTCAATGCCTGCTGACATAGTTTTGCCCACTTGACTGTCAGTTTGTTCGATTCCCTTGCATAGGTCTCATCACACGGATAAGGCGGACATTCATCCAGCACCATCATAATGTCCGAACCGATAGCACGTTGTATCTCCACTACTTTCTGAGGTGTGAAAAAATGCGACGAACCGTCCAAATGTGACTTGAATGTAACGCCGTCCTGAGAGATCTTGCGAAGTTCGGTAAGACTGAACACCTGATATCCGCCGCTATCTGTTAGGATAGGACTTTGCCAATTCATGAACTTGTGAAGACCGCCCATACTTCTCATCACATCCATGCCGGGACGAAGATACAGATGATACGTATTCCCGAGAATGATCTGAGCTCCAAGTTCGGTCAGCTCTCTCTGTTCAACAGCTTTCACCGTCCCCTGAGTTCCCACCGGCATGAAGATCGGAGTTTCGATCACGCCATGGTCCGTCTGGAGTAACCCGGCCCGAGCAGTAGAATCCGTATGAATTAGATCAAATTTCACTGATACCAATAAAAGATGGATAAACGGTTTGCGTGTATTAGTGCTTCAGTTCTTTATCCTCAATGATCGCCCACATCTCATCAGTTGTCTTCGCAAGCCGTTCCGCGAGACTAATGAGGATCTTGTTGGCGATATCAGGATGATTCCTGATCACTTCATCGATGCTGCTCTCAACCACCATCACTTCGGAATCTTCGAGAGCACGCATTGTTGCAGTTCTCGGACGCGCAAGCAATCCGCTCAATTCACCGAATATCACACCGCGTTCGGAGAACTCATTCATTTGAAGTTCACCTTTGAAGACGCCCACCCGTCCGCTTACCAGCACATACCAATCGAATGCAAGTTCACCCTCTTTGGTAATGATCTCATCTTTTTTGAATGTTTTTTTCTTCTGTAATAACGCCATAACTTCTCCGTTTATTTATGGTGACAACCGAACGATCTTCCATGATCCGTCATTTTGAAGGCGATATGAGACCCTGTCATGAAGCCGGTTCGATCTTCCCTGCCAAAACTCAAATTCGTCCGGAATAACTCTGTAACCACCCCATTGCGGAGGCAGCGGGATCTGGCCGTTCTTGAATTTTTCAAGCATCTCCATGAAGGCTTTCTCAAGAAGAGAGCGTGCAGAGATCTCGCTGCTTTGCTGTGAAGCCCATGCTCCGAGCTGTGAATCGATGGGACGAGTTCTAAAGTATTCGTACGATTCAGCCGGTGAGATCTTTTCCACTTTCCCGACGATCCGAACCTGACGTTCCAACGGTTCCCAAAACAAGAGAAGCGCTGCTTGAGGATTCTCTTTCAGATTCTTCGATTTAGCGCTTTCGTAGTTCGTAAAGAAAACGAATCCCTTCTCATCATAGTGCTTTAGAAGTACCATACGTGCAGAAGGACGTCCATTGTTGTCTGCTGTCGCCAATGTCATCGCGTTGACCTCCGGGATCTCCGAACGTACCGCTTCCCTGAACCAGATATCGAACTGATCGAACGGACTCTTTTCGACCTCATGTTCGTCGAGTGTGCCCTTCTTATAATCGGTCCGGATATCAGCGATATTCATCTTCTCTGAATTCATTAGCATAATATAGCGAAAAATTGGTTCGCTTAGAAGAAAAGAAAAACCCCAATTATTTTCATAATCAGGGTTTTTCTTTCATTTGAGCTATGCGTCTGTACTCACTGAATCATTATTTACTCTTATCGGGGAACGGAGGAGGATTCGGAACACGATATTTGAAGTTCTTCATCTCTTCTTTGATCACCTCGATCGCTTTCAGCAGCTGCTGATCCGTTCCGCTGAACTCTGTTGCAGGATCGTTGTCGACCACAATATCAGGATCGACACCGTGACCTTCCATGATCCAGCTGGTCCCTTCTTTATCATACCGGGAGAATTCAGGGCGATTCATGAATCCGCCGTCAACGATCGGCAAGGAACCGCGGATACCGACAACACCGCCCCAAGAACGTTTCCCGATCAATTTTCCGATGCCGTATTTCCGGAATCGGTACGGGAAAATGTCACCATCCGATGCAGAGAATTCATCCAACAACAGTACTTTCGGACCGTAATGCATTCCATCCGGATTAAGTGTTGGCGTGCCGTTACGCTGATAACCGATCATTGCCGGCTGACGGTTCAAACGTTCGGTGATCATCGGTGAAACATTCCCGCCTCCGTTACCGCGATCGTCGATAATGAGTGCTTCTTTCTGGACCTGCGGATAGTAATGTTTCGAGAATTCATTCAATCCGTTCACCCCCATATCGGGAATATGGATGTAGCCGATCCTGCCATCCGATGCTTTGTTGACAACTTCGATATTATGTTCTACCCAATTGTAATAATACAATGAAGCTTCGCTTCCGATCGGAACAATGGTCGCATCATGACTGCCGGCTTCTTTTGCGGATGAATTCACTTTCAATTTCACCTGCTTACCGACTGTTCCGACAAGCGCTTCATAGAGATCAACCATTTCGCTGGTCGGTCTTCCATTTACCGCTAAGATGTAATCCCCTTCTTTTACATCCACACCGATCTCCGTTAACGGTGAACGTAATGATGCATCCCAATTCTGTCCTTTCAGAATCTTTGTGATGCGGTAATACTTTGTAGCGGCATCCCGTTCGATCTTTGCACCGAGGAGTCCGAGTTTGATCCGTTCCGGTTTCTGATAGTCACCGCCGCCGACATATGCGTGTCCGATATTGAGTTCGGAGATCATCTCCCCGATGACATATGTCAGGTCCACACGGTGATTTACATACGGCAGCAATTGGGAATAATTCTCTTTCATTTTCTTCCAGTCCACACCGTGCATATTTGGAGTCCAGAAGAAATCCCTCATCTGACGCCATGATTCGTTGAAGATCTGAGCCCACTCTTCCCGTTTATTCAGATTCATCTTCAGATCGGAGAGATTCAACTTGTCCTTCATCTCAACTTTGCCGGACGGAAGATCGATGATACCGTATGCACCATCCTGTTCCACGATCATCTTTTTATTATCGCCGGAGATCTCATATCCGTTCACGTCGCCCAACTCGGTCTCTTTGAGTTTATCGAGTTCATACAGGAAGAATTTTGATTTAGCATCCTTGCTGCCCGAACGAATATAATAGACCTTATCGCCGACCACATTCAGATTACGATAACCGGACGCTGTTACCGGCAGACCGGCGATCCTACTCTGTATTCCGTCAGCATCGATCTTTACCACGACTGATTTCACATCATCTTTTTTCTTCTCGTCCCCTTTGGGTTTCTCTTCCGATTTTTTTGCGTCATCTTTGATCTTTACTTCATCACTCTTCGGTTCGAAGGGAGATTTTGTGTCTTTTGCCAGGGCAACGAAATAGATCTTCGCCATATCCTGATAGATATGATTCCATTCGGTTGATGAATAGACAGGACTGAACGAACGGTTTGAGACAAAGAAAAGGTATTTTCCGTCGGAACTGAAGACAGGACTGCCGGATTCATACCATCCATCCGTCACATCGATGGTCTGTTTTGAATCGAGAGAGTACACTTTGATCTTGCTCATCACATCTGCTTCAGGATTCGTATAGGTGATCCATTTAGAATCAGGGGACCATGCATAATCTGAATATTCAAACACTTTGGATTCGGCTACTAGCGTGACCGCTTTGGAATCAACATCCACATACAGCAGTCGTTGTGCACGGTCTGCCCACATGAGCTTCTTCCCGTCCGGGGACCAATACGGCTGATATTTGTAATTGTCTGAATTCTTTGACACCTGAACAGGTTCGCCCAGTCCATCCTGAGGCCGCATCCAGATCTCATCCTCTCCTGTTGCATCAGAGATATAGGAAATCCATTTCCCATCCGGTGACCATTTGGAATTGCGTTCATGCACTCCTGATGTTCTCGTCAGATTCCGGGTGTTGCCGTATTTTGCGGGGACGGTGAATATCTCTCCTCGAGCGCCGATCAATGCTCTATTGCCATCGGGTGAGATCTCGTAATTCGTAACACTTTTGCTGACATCAATGATTCCGCCGCGTGCAGACTCACCGTCGTCGTTGATCTGGATGGATAGCTGTTTCGCTGTTTCTGTCTTCAGATCGAATCTGAAAATATATCCGCCGTTCTCAAAAACAATTGCATCATTCCCGAGAGACGGGAATTTGATATCAAAATCTTTATAAAAGGTATGCTGTTTAGTCTCTTTCGTCGTGAGATCATATGAATAGAGGTTCATTCTTTTATTCTTATCAACACCGTCCCTATCCGAAATGAAATAGACCTTATTACCGCTCCACATCGGGAAAATATCTTGTCCCGGATCATTCGTGATATTCTCGATCTTCTTCGAAGCAAAATCATAGGTCCATATATCATCTGCCTGACCGCCTCGGTACCGTTTCCATGTGCGGAATTCTCGGAAGATGCGGTTATACGCCATCTTCTTGCCGTCAGGCGAGAAAGAATGCCATCCGCCGCGCGGAACGGGAATCTGCTCCGGAATTCCACCGTTGATGGAAGCGGTGAACAGTTGTCCCTTCCAATCATTGAACTCGATCCTGCGTGAACGATAGACGACCGTTGCATTATCCTTCCATGACATGACGATATTATTCGGTCCCATTCTGTCCGACACATCATCCCTGTCCAACGTTGCGGTAAAGGTCAATCGTTTCGGGATCCCGCCCTCGGAGGGCATCACATAGACCTCAGTATTACCGTCATACTGAGCGGTGAATGCGATGTTCTTACCGTCCGGTGAGAAATGAGCGAACATTTCCATGCCGATATCATTGGTCAATTTCCGTGCGACTCCTCCTGATGATGGGACAGAGTACAGGTCACTGGCATATGTGAAGACTACTTTGTCACCGTAGGACGCAGGGAAACGAAGCAGTCGAGCATCGTTCTGTGCAAATGCGACAGAACAAAGCAAAACTATAACAGCAAAGATATTTTTCATTTTGACTCCGTGAGAAAAACAGGTGTTAGGTTTTAGGTAATAGGTTTTATGAATACTAAAATTACGTAAATTTATTTTGATGTACGTTCAAAGCGTCCCCCTTTTTCTGAATCAACAGAAACAGTAAAGGAAGAACCGCCGTCAACGATCCAACGTACAGCAACGGAACCCATTCCGGGAATGTTGTCTATATTCAAACGCGATGGTGCGTTCTTCTGTTCCTTCATAATGCCGAGGAAGCGATTCTCGAGAATACCGCCGGTGAGCACCGTTCCGCCTTTCAGTGTGATCCAGTCAGGACGAGTGATCTTGTTCTTCACATCCTGAAATGTATGCGTCGGTATAACACGGGAGTTTGCAATGACTGCGGTAACCTCTTTAAGACCGCCGGAAAGTTCTTTGACAATGATCGTGTCGACGGATACTTTCGGGGTATGATAGAGATGGAATAACGTGAACGCCATATTACGATGACACATATCTTCGATCATGAATGACGGAGCGGTACGCGTCCACGCTTTTTTAATGCCGCCGATCTCGATCTCACCGTATTGCGGATGCTGATATGTTTTCCACGGCACGATCCCTTCGTTGAAGAGAAGGATCTTATCGAAACGGTAAAAATCCTGCTGCGAAACATCGCGTGTAGAATCCTTTGCTCGTCGGAAATAATCGAATTCGCTCCACAGTTCATTCGTGAAGGAAAGGATCCCTCTTCCTCCGTAGAACCATTCCACTTCACCGCCATAAACAGTGTAGAGATCTTTCCATATGACCATATATTTATATCCCGGAAGCTGTTCTTCGCCGAGTTGTCCGAGAAAATCATACGTCTGAATATCCTGTCTGCTGTAAGTTCCCTCGTCCGTTTTTGATCCCGGACCGCGAAGAATCATTCCGCCATTGTTATGGAAAGACTGTGCGGCGGCAATATTTGGGTGATCAAGAACGAAATCTTTGATGGAACGATTCTCCGGGAAGGTGAACGGAAAATGATCAGAACCATTTTGAATGTATCTGGGAGCCCAGTTCCACGCCCAATCACGGTTCGGATCGTAGAAACCAGGATTGTCCTCATTTACTTGACCATCGCCGTCATTGTCGATCCCTTCCCAACCGAGTAACGTGTAATTGCCCTTTTCATCTGCTGCTGCCTGGACCATCAAACGGGGATCAGAGGGATCGGTCTTGTAACGACCGTTCGGATCCTTGATGCGCATGAATGTGATGTTCCCGTCGCCGTCCAGATCATCATATCCATCCTCATTCATCTCACCGTCTCCGTCATCATCCCTCTTTGCCATACCGCTGCGCGGTGAGTGCGGATTGTTCGCAGAGTGGATGAAATAATCACGGGCATCGGGATTGATCGTGGGAATGACATACAATGTTTTGTCATCCAGCAACTGTTTGATCCATTCCACTTCGTCATACAATTCAGAGACATACCATGCGGTATACAACACGACTTCCGCACCTTGGATCTCATTGGAGTGGATGTTTCCGTCAATATACATTGCAGGCTTGGAATCAGGATCTCCATTCTTTCGGTTAGAGATCGTCATCATCCACATATCCAGTCCTTCAACGGACTTTCCTATGCTGGACACTTTTACCAGATTGGGATACGCTTTTTCCATGCGGACCATGATCTCGTGAAGCTGTTTCGTGTCGTAATATCTGTTCCACGCGATCTCCACTTTCGGATCATTCGGAGCACCCATCGCTTTGAGTGCACTGGGAGTGAATTCTTTGGACTGCTGAGCGAACGCCGAAAGCGTGGTCACGGTGAGCAGAAATATTATTCTCATTGTTTCTCCAATCAACCTGATCCCGAAAAATGAACGACTGCTCGGTTCCATTATTGGTCCTGTTCTTTTCATCATGGTCATCATTTCAGCTCCACTTTCAATTCCGATGAGCCGCACGTAGGACTTTCGGCAGAAACAGTAACTGATCCTTTTCCTATGACCGTCCAGGAAAGTGAACGGTATCCGCTGCTTCCTTTGATCGGCTCAAGGATCTGTTTTGTTTTTCCGGAGGAAAGTGTATTTCCCTTCCCAGGATCCAACACAACACGAACATTACGGACCCAGCGGGTCTTGACTCCTAATCCGTTATTCGTCGGAAAGTATCCGTTGTTCACAATATCCACGGAAATTCTGAACATTGAATTGCCGATCTTCTCGATTTTTGGATTTGCTACTGCAACTGACGGCAATTGTGCTGCCAGGAAAGAAATGAAATTGGAATACGGTCTTGAAAATCCCTCAAGACTCTCGGCAGGCGGATTATTCAGAACGAACGGATTGATACCACCGATCTCTACTTCCTGCTTCGGAAAATCAGGATGAGAGATCTTCGTCCACGGAACACTGATATTTTTTATTCCCGCTGCATCATACCACTTAAGGACCTTCACTGATGGATCATCTGACCGTTCTTTATCGTCCTTCTTCACCTCAGCATTCTTTTTCACCGAGTCCTTCACTGCAGAAGAATCCTTGACCTTTGCTGTTTCTCCCGGCCACCATGGACGAACTGCAAATGACCATCGTCCCGCATGGAAGTAACCCCATTCGCTGAACGCTCCTTCACCTTTCATCGGTTTGGGGGCATCCTTCAATTTTGTGATCTCAGTGAATCGTTTACTGATCAGTCCGAAGTAGTCCTCATCCTCTTTGGTCACGGATGATATTACGGGTGATTCGCCTTTAGACGATTCATTCTTCCAAGGTGTCATCAGATTATCATTGGAACTGAATGAAAAGATCAATGCGATATTAGGATGATCGAATACAAAGTCAGCGAGCGCACGTGTTTCTTCCTCTGAGATCTGATGGACGCCGCTGTTCTTTCCAAAGAATTGATAGTTGTAGGTGAAATTTCTATTGAAGTCAGTGCCGCCCTTCGCGTCCTCATTCCACTCTTCATCCTTATCATTATCGATCCCTTCGGTCAGCAACCGATAGATACCTTTCTCTCCTTTTCCGGGATCCGCTTTCTTCATCAAGCGGCTGTCATCGGGATTCGCGATCCACTCACCGTGCGGATCCTTGATCCTCATCAAGGAGATGATGCCGTCCTTGTTAAGATCTTCCGTTCCATCTTCATCGACCGCTCCGTCGCGGTCATCATCATATGGAGAATCATTCGTCTCCCGCTCGATCAGCGGTTTGCTAAAAAATGATTCGCTTGCATCCGGGTTAGCACGGGGAATGACATAGATGGTCGTTTGATCCAAAAGACGCTTGATACTGTCCGTCTTATCGTATGATTGAACAATGGATTGGATGAACCGAAGCGCATGTTCAGAACCAACCAGCGAAGATGCTTCGATACCTCCGACAACAAGGATAGCTTTTTTCTTCTCTGTTTCACCTGTTCCGATCGTGACGGACCAAACATCATTCCCGCTGAGCGTGCGTGCTATAGACCGAATCTTTATGTGAGAATATTGTTTGGACAGCTGCTGAAGAGATTCCGTCAGTTGACGCTGGGAATGATATTGCGGCAGAGCAGGAATGGTGAGAAGTGCGAGAAGGAACAGAACGACGTTCACTTTTTTCATGTATTTCCCAATCATTGGTATCGGATCAATACTGCGTGCGCAGAAAGGTATACCTATTTAGGAAAATGAAAGTGCGATTTCAAGTGATAATTGTAAATATGTTTATTCGATAGGAAACCCGTGTCTATGTTCAAAACATTGACACGGACTCACAGTTTAGAGAGGGATGTTGCCGTGTTTTTTCTTTGGATTCTTGTCAACTTTTGTGGAAAGCATTTCCAGTGCACGAATGATTCGAGGACGTGTCTCACCCGGAAGTATCACATCATCAATATAACCGCGTTCAGCAGCATTGTAAGGATTTGCGAAGGCATCGGTATATTCCCGGACCTTTTGCGCAAGCGCTGATTCTTTATCCTCAGCTTTATCGATCTCTTTCTTAAAGATTATTTCAACCGCGCCTTTGGGGCCCATCACTGCGATCTCTGCAGTCGGCCAGGCAAAATTCATATCCCCACGGATGTGCTTTGAATTCATCACATCATACGCACCGCCGTATGCTTTACGTGTAATGACCGTGATCTTCGGAACGGTCGCTTCACAATATGCATACAATAATTTCGCACCATGTTTGATGATACCGTGCCATTCCTGATCCGTTCCGGGAAGGAATCCGGGAACATCTTCGAATGTGATCAGAGGTATATTGAATGCGTCACAAAAGCGGATGAATCTCGCTGCTTTCACCGACGCTTCAATATCAAGAACACCGGCGAGGACCGAGGGTTGATTTGCAACGATACCGACGGAACGACCATCCAACCGTGCAAATCCGACGATGATATTCTGCGCATATTCCTGATGCACCTCCATAAAATCGCTGTGGTCGACGATCGCATGGAGCACTTCCTTCATATCATACGGTTTGCTGGGGGAATCCGGTATGATGGAATTTAACACAGCATCTTTTCTGTCGGCAGGATCGTCGCAATGAATTCTCGGAACATCGTCAGCATTGTTCTGAGGAATGAATGAGAGCAGTCGTTTGATATGGTCGATACATTCGATCTCGCTTTCGCATGCGAAATGGGCAACACCGCTCTTGGATGCATGGGTCAACGCACCGCCGAGATCCTCACTTGAAACTTCTTCGTGTGTAACGGTCTTGACAACGCTCGGACCGGTAACGAACATATAACTGGTGTTCTTCACCATCATGACAAAATCGGTGATCGCGGGAGAATAGACCGCGCCTCCCGCACATGGTCCCATGATCGCCGAGATCTGCGGAATGACGCCGGATGCCATAGTATTGCGCAGGAAGATATCCGCATAGCCGCCGAGAGAGACCACACCTTCCTGGATCCTTGCACCGCCGGAATCAT
>JBMOHT010000109.1:0-12917 GCA_049317705.1 Bacteroidota bacterium
TGATGTGTTTTCTTTTCCGTAAGGACTGTATCCAGCAACGACACCGATATCTTCCGTGAATGCGTCGGAGATCGAATTCAGCCATCCTTTCCCTGCGACACAATCAGCATCGGTGAAAACGAGAATGTCATTTTTCGCTTCTGTGATGCCCGACCTGAGCGCATTTTTCTTGTTCGGCATATCCGTGGTGTTTGCTTCGATCGTCAGTAACCGAATATTGGCAGATCCCTTTTGGAACGTTTCCACAATAGCAGCAGTCGAATCAATAGAGCGGTCGTTGACGATAATGATCTCGAATTTTTCTGCAGGATAATTTTGAGCGGTAAGGGATTCCAGCAGGGGGGCAATGTTCTTTTCTTCATTCCGCGCCGCGACGATCACAGAGACCGAATGCGGTATTCCATTCTGATTCGGACGAAACAGTCTTTTGGTGCCGACTGCTAGCAATCCATGAATGATCGCATAAAGTGAACCAAAAATGAGAAGGAACCAGCACGTGATTTGATCTATCATATGGTCAAAATAGCCAAAGATTTCATCCTTTACAATACAGCCTACTTATTCTTAGTGGACTTTGTGTCTTCGTGCCTTAGTGGTATTCTTTTTACAAGAAGTTGAAAGAAATACCCTAAATACTTTTTGCTTTCAACTTTTCTTCAATTATATTCTTTTGACTAAAAAAGGGACCTCACATGCGTCAACTTGTCATCGGAATCGCCGGCGGGACCGGTTCAGGAAAGACTTCCGTTACCAATAAGATCCTTGAACGGATCCATTACACCGAAAATGTTGTTGTTATCCAGCACGATTCATACTATCGCGACATCGCATCATACGGAGGAAAGACTCCCGACCAATTGAATTTTGATCATCCGGATTCCCTTGATACATCGCTGCTGATCGAACATATCAGAGAATTGCGGAAAGGAATCCCGGTCGAACAGCCACTGTACAATTTCACCACGCATTCACGGATGAAAGAGACACGGCATCTTGAACCGAAGGATATCATCATCATTGAAGGAATTCTGATCTTCGCTTCCGAAGAGCTCAGGAATCTGATGGATATCAAGATCTTCATCGATACGGATGCAGATGAACGGCTGCTCCGTCGTTTGAAACGCGATATCATCGAACGGGGACGCTCCATCGATTCCGTGATGAAACAATATGTCTCTACTGTTAAACCAATGCACCTGGAATTCGTCGAACCAAGCAAGCGCTATGCGGATGTCATCATTCCGCTCGGAAGCGAGAATCTTGTCGGCATCGACATGGTGGCAGTGAAGATCGAAACAATGCTAAAATAAAGGTCTTTTTGAAGGGCAATTATGCAGGGATTTATAATTATGCATTGCTGATTAAGAAAACGTAAGAAGGCACAAATTTCTTTTTACTTTTCGAAATTTAATCTATCTTCCTCACGTAAATTTTATTGAAAGCTCACAGCTGAGAATGGCTATTAGAAGCAAATTATCACATTCGGAATCCGCTGCACTCCAATCGTACAAAAAGACGACTCTCGCCAACGGAATTCGTGTTATCAGCGAAGAGATCACCTCAGTTAAATCTGCTTCCATCGGCATTTGGATCAACACCGGTTCACGCAACGAGACAAGTGAAACGAACGGCATCTCCCATTTCATCGAACACATGATGTTCAAAGGAACGGAGAAGCGGAACTTCCAGCAGATCGCACAGAGTCTCGAGTCTGTCGGCGGATACATGAACGCATTCACGTCGAAAGAACACACCTGTTACTACGCGCGCGTGATGGATGAATTCGTTGAGGATGCTGTGGATGTGCTGTCCGACATGGTGCAGTTCTCCACATTTCCCGTGAAGGAAATGGCGAAAGAGAAGACGGTCATCCTCGAAGAGATCAAACGGTCCGAAGATGATCCCGATGATCTGGTGCAGGAGTATTTTGAAGAGCATTTGTTCGGAACCCATCCGTTCGCCCGTCCCATCATTGGCACGGCGGAGAATGTCTCCCGATTCACACGTGATGACCTGTACGCATACACGAAGAAATTCTACGCGAACGACAATATTATCCTCGCGGCAGCAGGAAACATCAAACACGAACATCTGGTAAAACTCGCACAGAAATATTTTTCTACGAAGAAGAAAAAAGGGGAGCCGTTCAGAACATTCCCCGTTGTACACCCGAAAAGGAATTCCAAGGAATACTCCAAACCGATCCAGCAGGCGCATCTCTGCACCGGCACTATCGCGTTCGATGTGCATCACGAAATGCGGTATCCGGGACTGGTGATGAATACCGTGCTCGGCGATGGGATGAGTTCACGATTGTTCCAGCAGATCCGCGAGAAGCATGGACTTGCGTACAGCGTCTACTCGTTCCTTGGTTTGATGAAAGATACAGGATCGTTCGGCATCTATCTGGGCACCGACAAAAAATCGGTGAAGAAAGCGCTCGACCTTTCCTATAAAGAGTTGCACAAAATGAAGACGAAACTGCTATCGAAATCCGAACTGCAGAGAGCAAAGGCCTAGTTGAAGGGAAGTATGCTTCTCAGTTTGGAAAGCACATCCAACAGGATGATGCGGCTCGGCAACGGTGAATTGTATTACGGCGAATACACGCCGCTCGATTCCATCGTTAAGAATATCGATTCCGTCTCAGTGGATGAAGTGCAAGCCGTGTCGAAATTATTATTCGACACGGAAAAATTCACCACGGTCATTCTGAATCCTGAATTGAAGAACTAAACTACTACAACACATAACTAACTAAGTGAGATGATATTATGATTATCGGAGTTCCGAAAGAGATCAAAACAAATGAAAATCGTGTAGGACTTGTCCCGGTCGGCGTAGAAACACTGCGCCAGTTCGGACATACCGTCTATGTCGAGACCAAAGCTGGTGTCGGCAGCGGATTCGAAGATTCCGCGTACATCGAGGCGGGAGCAAAGATCGCGAAGAACGCAAAAGAGTTGTATCACAAAGCTGATATGATCATCAAAGTGAAAGAGCCGATCAAGCAGGAATACAATCTGATCCGCCGCGACCAGATCGTGTTCACGTATTTCCATTTTGCCGCGAGCAAAGAATTGACGGTTGCGATGGTGAAGAGCCAGGCAGTTTGTATCGCATACGAAACCGTGCAGAAGGATGATAACTCACTTCCGCTGCTCATTCCGATGAGTGAAGTTGCAGGCCGTATGGCACCGCAGGAAGGCGCAAAGTATCTTGAACGCACCATGGGCGGTCGCGGAATCCTGCTCGGCGGAGTTCCCGGAACTGAACCGGCGAATGTTGTTGTGCTCGGCGGCGGAATCGTGGGAACACAGGCAGCAAAGATCGCAGCCGGTTTCGGCGCGAAAGTGACCATTCTCGACAATAATCTCTATCGTCTGCGTCAGTTGGATGATTTCATGCCGAAGAATGTTACCACCATGATGAGCAATCCTGCTAACATCCGCAAGATCATCCAGACAGCTGATCTCGTCATCGGTGCTGTTCTGATTCCCGGTGCAAAAGCTCCGAAACTCATCAGAAAAGAAATGCTGAAGACGATGAAACCGGGTTCCGTGATCGTGGACGTTGCTGTCGATCAGGGCGGCTGCATCGAGACCTGCAAACCTACCACACACGAAAATCCGACATTCGTCATCGATAATGTGATCCATTACTGTGTGGCGAACATGCCGGGCGCTGTTCCGTTCACATCCACCATCGCTCTGACCAACGCAACGCTGCCGTATGCCGTTGAACTGGCGAACAAAGGATGGGAAAAAGCGGTCCAGCAGAACAAGGAACTGAAACTGGGATTGAACATGGTCGACGGCCTCATCACCTACAAAGGTGTTGCAGATGCCTTCAACATGAAATACACCCCGGTCGATACGATCCTTCGGTAATTGATTCACCACGGAGGACACAGAGATCACGGAGAATTAATGTAAGGGCGGACGTTTACCCGACGCGCTGTTTGGCGGGGAAGTCCGCCCATTGCATTTTTGTAGGTTCGAGCAAAGAAATAGTCATGGTGAGCGAGCCCCGCATTCTCACAATGGCGAGTCGAACCACGCACTTTCTTCTTCCATTCTTGAACTTTTTTTGATACATTTAGTGTAGTTATATCAAGTAATTGTTCAACGCACGACACAAATCTTACCGAACCAATGCCAAACGTAAAAATTACACTGGACGGCGTTCCATACGAAGTAGATAATAAAAAGACGATCATTGAGGCGGCCCGCGACAATAAGGTGCACATTCCTCATTTCTGCTGGCACGACAAACTGTCGCCTTCGGGCAATTGCCGTATCTGTCTGGTGGAAGTGGAGAAGATGCCGAAGCTCGCTATCGCGTGCATGACACAGGTGTCCGATGGAATGGTCGTCAACACGAAGACCGAACGTGTTATCAACGCGCGCGAAGCGGTGATGGAATTCATCCTCATCAACCATCCGCTCGACTGTCCTATCTGCGATGAAGCAGGCGAGTGTAAGCTGCAGGATTATTCCTATAAGTATTCAAAAGGATTCAGCCGGTTCGTTGAGAACAAGAATCACAAGCCTAAACGTGTGGAGATCGGGCCCCGCGTGATGTTCGACGCTGAGCGCTGCATCTCCTGTTCCCGCTGTATCCGCTTCTGCGACGAGATCGCCGGCGAACATCAGCTTCAGTTCGTTCAGCGCGGCGACAGAGTGACCATCGAAACTTTCCCCGGAACATCGCTCGACAATCCGTATTCAATGAATGTCGTGGACATTTGTCCCGTCGGCGCATTGACCAACAAAGAATTCCGTTTCAAATCCCGCGTGTGGGAAATGTCCTTCACCGATTCTCTCTGCAACGGCTGCGCACGCGGCTGCAATGTCGAGGTCGGTGTCCGCAACAACGAGATCCTCCGTTTGAATCCCCGCAAGAATGATGATGTGAACAGCGTGTGGATGTGCGATCATGGACGTTTGAACACGTGGAAGAATGTGAACGCAGAGAATCGTTTCAAATCCCCGAAGATCCGCAAAGAAGGTCAGCTTGTTGAAGTCGGCTGGGATGAAGCCATCGCGAAAGTTGCATCGGAATTGAAATCGTTCGCGAAGAACGAGATCGCTCTTCTCGGATCGGCATTCGCAACGAACGAGGATAATTACGTCTTCGCAAAATTCGCGAAAGAAGTGATCGGCACTCGCAATATCGATTTCCGCCGTGTCACTGAAGGTGCTGATGACAATGTGCTGATCCGCGCAGATAAGACACCGAATGCATCCGGTGCTGCCGTGGTCGGCGTTGTGCCACAGGAGAACGGATTGAACTTCGATCAGATCATTGCCGGGATCAAATCGGGCAAGATCAAAGCGCTGTATTGTCTCGAAGATGACATCGCATCTATTCCCGGTATTGAAGAAGTGTTGTCGAATCTTGAATTCTTCGCCGTCCACGCAACGAACCACAGCAAGACCACTGAATTTGCTCACGTTGTTCTGAATGCTTCAACGTTCGCCGAAAAGAACGGAACGATGACGAACTTCCAGCAGCGCGTTCAGCGTATCCGTCCTGCAGTGACAACACTCGAGCAGGACCGTGCGATGGATAATTTCGAGATGAGTCGCTGGGATAAGTTCCAGTCGCACAACGATAAGTGGGGAAAAGGTCCGCGCCGCGATGCACGTCCTTCATGGAAGATCGTTGCCAGCATCGCCGGAGTGATGGGAACAAAATATAAATTCAATAATGCGGATGATGTGTTCAACGAGATCTGCCAGAAGGTCGAAGGATTCAAAGGTCTTTCATACCTGAAGGTCGGGAAGAAGGGCGCATTGCTCAAACAAACTACCGTTACTGCATAATCACAGAAATCGCCATGGAAATTTCACCAATCATCGAAGCACTCATCAAGATCCTGATCGTCATCTTCGGGATCCTTCTGCCGTGCGTTACATATCTCGGCGTTCAATTGGAACGGAAACTCAGCGCATGGATCCAGAACCGTGTCGGACCGAACCGTGTTGGTCCGTTCGGATTGTTTCAGCCGTTCGCCGATATCCCGAAACTCTTTTTCAAAGAGGATATCGTTCCGGCAGCCGCCAATAAGTTCGTCCATTCACTCGGACCGCTCATTTCTCTGACCATCGCATTTTCCACATTCGCGGTGATCCCGTTCGGCGACACCCTGCCGATCGTCATCAACGGCGTTGTTCACAATTTCAAACTGCAGATCGCCGATGTGAATATCGGTGTGCTGTATGTTCTTGCACTGTCATCACTCGCGGTCTACGGCATCACGCTCAGCGGCTGGTCCTCCAACAATAAGTATTCGCTGCTCGGCGGTATCCGTTCTTCGGCACAGATGATCAGTTATGAATTGTCCCTCGGACTCTCCATCATTGCCATCGTCATGCTGAACAATTCTCTGAGACTTGACGAGATCGTGAAAGCACAGAGCGGTTATTACATGTTTGGTTTCCTGCCGAACTGGAATATCTTCCTGCAGCCGATCGGATTCGTCACATTCTTCGTTTCGATGTTCGCTGAAACGAACCGTCTGCCGTTCGATCTTCCCGAAGCAGAACCGGAACTCGTGGCTGGATACCACACCGAATACACCGGAATGAAATTCGGTATGTTCATGCTCTCGGAATATCTTGCGCTCTTTGCCGCTTCGGCGATGATCACCACATTGTATCTCGGCGGTTATCAGGCTCCGTATATCGAATATCTGAATCTTTCACCGTTTGCGGTCAGTCTGCTGCAACTCGGAGCATTCTTCACGAAATTCGCGATGATCGTGGTCTTCTTCATGATCGTCCGATGGTCTATGCCGCGTTTCCGCTACGACCAGCTGATGGATCTCGGCTGGAAGGTGATGCTGCCGCTCTCTCTGTTGAACATCGCGTTGACAGGATTATTCATTCTTAAACCCATTCACACTTGGTTCAATTGATATGTCTGACGAAAAATTTTTGCAAAAGAGTGAACTTGTCCGTGTAAAGGATCTTTCCTTTATGCAACGGGCCTATGTGCTGGAGATCCTGAAAGGGATGTTCGCGGCCGTGAAGCAGATGTTCCAACCGACATTCACCATCCAGTATCCTGAAGTGAAAGTGGAACATGCTGCATCGTTCCGCGGTCGTCCGGTATTGGTGGAAGAGAACGGCACGGAGCGCTGTGTTGCGTGCGGACTCTGCAGCCGTGTTTGTCCCGCCCTCGCGATCGAGGTGCAGGCCGGTGCGACGGAATTGGCGAAGGAACGGTATCCGGAGAAGTTCGAGATCAATATGACCCGCTGCATCTTCTGCGGCTTCTGTGAAGAGGTCTGTCCGGAAGAGGCGATCATCATGAGCAATGAATATGAACTGGCATTCTCCAGTCAGCAGGAATCCATCTTCGGCAAGGACAAACTGCTGAAATCCGCCGAAGTGATGAAACCGCGTCTCGATTTCCTGAGGGACAACCGGTAGAACGATTTTCGAGGTTTGTGTGTTCTTATAGCGCGATGAGTTTTCATCGCGCTTTTTTATTTTTAGAACAGCACGAACGATCCACGCCTGCCCGCCGTCTTTTTGCGGGAATGATCATAAATATTTATTCTCTACAAGTAAATGCGACGATGCTTGCGTTGTCATTCCGGCGAGCCCGCCGCAGGAGGGCGAATGCCGGAATCCAATCTCTTAATACTTGTTCCTAAGAGACCTTCGGTAAAATGATTTGGTAATGAATATCGTAAAGAATGATTTTAACATTTTGGAGGGATACATGAAAGTAGGAATCGTCGGAGCAGGATTTGTCGGTTCAGCAGCCGGGTATGCGATGGTGTTGCGGAACTCATGCCGTGAACTGGTGTTTGTCGATGCGAATAAAGCAAAAGCCGAAGCGGAAGCAAGCGATATTCAGCACGCTACGCCGGTCTCTCATCCCGTCATCGTCCGTGCAGGGGAATATGACGATCTGAAAGGCTCGAAAGTGATCGTTGTGACCGCGGGAGTGAATCAGCGTCCGGGGGAGAACAGACTCGATCTGATCGGCAGGAATATCGATGTGTTCAATACCATCATTCCCCGTATCGTCACTGCTGAACCCGATGCGGTCATTCTTATCGCAACGAATCCAGTGGATCTGTTAACGACAGTAACCGAACGGATCGCTAATGTTCGTACCGGACAGGTGATGGGTTCCGGAACGACCCTCGATACCGCCCGGTTCCGCGCTCTTGTTGCGGAATATGTCGGGATCGATGCGCATCATGTGCATGGATATGTCGTCGGTGAACACGGGGACAGCGAGGTCGTAGCATGGAGCAGTGCTACGGTTGCCGGGATCTCCATCGGCGAATATTGCGCGTCAATGAACATTCCATGGACGACCGAAATTCAGAGAACGATCACCGAGAATATTCGCACTGCTGCTTACTCTATTATAAAAGGAAAAGGAGCAACATATTACGGCATCGGTGCCGTTCTTGCCAATATCACAGAACGGATCATCCGTGATCAGCGGGCGATCCTGACGGTCAGTTCGGCCCATTCGCAGTATGATGTTGCGCTGTCGTTGCCGAGAGTGGTTGGCGGAAAAGGAATCATCGCTGAGATCAATATTTCCCTGAATGATGAGGAACGAAGGATGCTGCAGACGAGCGCAGATGTCCTGAAGAATGCACTATCGCATGCTCCGGGGAAAACCTCATAAGCAAATGGAATAGTTTTGAAATCCGAAGGAGCGCTGGATATATTTCCGGCGCTTCTGCTTTTAAACGGATCATCCATTCTGAACAGGTCATTCATGCTCACTACTGTCTTTTCCGCCGCAACGTACGGCATCAACGCCTATCTCATCGAGATCGAAACGAATATCGAAAACACCGTTCCGAACTTTTTCATGGTCGGACTCCCCGACAATGCGGTGAAGGAATCCCGCGAACGCGTCGCCACCGCCATCAAGAATTCCGCCTACACCTATCCCAACAAACGCATCACCATCAATCTCGCTCCGGCGGATGTGAAGAAAGAGGGCTCCTCGTTCGATCTTCCCATCGCCATCGGGATGCTCGCTTCGAGCGGACAGGTCACGGAGGAACGGCTGAAGGATTTCATCATCCTCGGCGAACTGTCTCTGGAAGGAACGCTGCGTCCCATCCACGGTTCTCTTCCGATCGCGGTAGAATTGAAGAAGAAAGGAGTGAAAGGGATCATCCTTCCCGCGCAGAATTCGAACGAAGCGGGAATGGTAGAAGGGATCGACGTGTATGGTGTGGAGACGATGACCGATGCTGTGGAGATCCTTGAAGGGAAGTCGCTCATCGAACCGCTCCGTCTTGACATGCGGAAAGTATTCGCGGTGGAACAGAAGTATCATCACGACTTCTCCGATGTGAAAGGACAGGAGAATGTAAAACGTGCGCTCGAAGTAGCGGCTGCGGGCGGACACAACATCATTATGATCGGTCCGCCCGGCTCCGGAAAGACGATGCTGGCGCGGAGACTTCCGAGCATCCTTCCGCCGATGACCTTCGATGAGAGCATCGAGACGACGAAGATCCATTCCGTCTCAGGACTCCTGCCGCCCGGTTCCGCGCTCGTTGTGCAGCGTCCTTTCCGGTCGCCGCATCACACTATTTCCGATTCCGCTTTGGTGGGAGGAGGGACCATTCCTCGTCCCGGTGAGATCTCACTTTCTCATCACGGTGTTCTCTTCTTGGATGAGCTTCCCGAATTCGCGCGTAATGTACTCGAGGTGATGCGGCAGCCGCTGGAGGATGCAAAAGTGACCATCAGCCGTTCGAAGATGTCTGTCGATTATCCGGCAAACTTCATGCTCGTCTGTGCGATGAATCCGTGCCCCTGCGGCAACTTCGGCAATCCGAACCACGAATGCACCTGCACGCCGATGCAGATACAAAAATACATGGCGAAGATCTCGGGACCGCTGCTCGATAGGATCGACATCCATATCGAGGTTCCGGCAGTGAAAGTTGTTGAGCTGGCACAAAAGAGACCGGGAGAACCGTCGACATCCATCCGTAGCCGCGTGATCACAGCGAGGGAAATGCAGTTGGAACGATTCAAGGAACAGAAGAATATCTATTCCAATGCATCCATGCAATCCAAAGAGATCAAAGAATACTGCCGCATCGATGCATCCGGGGAGGAACTTCTGAAGATGGCAATGACGAAGCTCGGTCTTTCGGCGCGTGCATATGACCGCATCCTGAAAGTGTCGAGGACGATTGCAGATCTCGCCGGAAGTGCTGATATAAGAACAGAACACTTAAGTGAAGCTATTCAATACAGGAGCTTAGATAGGAATTTATGGATGTGAAGATGTAGGACACCTTTAAGGTGTCCTACATCTTCAGCAAATATGATGATCTATGACTCTAGAGGAAGGAAAATATTATCATCTCTATAACCGTTCAAATAATTTTGAAAAGTTATTTCGTAATCATGGTAATTATGAATATTTCTTGAATAAGTTCATGGTATACTTGAAGCCGAATGTAGATGTATTGGCATATTGTCTAATGCCTACACATTTTCATTTTTTAATAAAAGTAAGAGAGAATAAAGAAATGCAGGTGCAGAAAAAAATAGGATTATTACTATCTAGCTATACTAAAGCAATAAACAAACGGCACTCCAGGCAAGGTTCGTTGTTTCAACCGCATAGTAAAGCGAAGGAAGTATTCGACGAAAGATATCTCTTAACATTAATTTCGTATATCCACCAGAATCCTATCCGTTCAAAATTAGTAGCCCGTTTTTCTGATTGGAAGTATTCTAGTTATCGTGAAATATGTGAGTTAAATGATGATTCAATCGTAACCTCTGAATTTTATAAACAGTATTTCAGTTCCGCATATGAATTCAAGAAATATTCCGAAGAGACTATTCAATCGATCAGAAAGGAATATTGGACTTAAATAATATGTACAAGATATATTTGAGGCCCTATATATTCCAGCAAGTTGTAGGACACCTTTAAGGTGTCCTACAACTGATAACAATTGCAGATCTCGCCGGAAGTGCTGATATTCATACGGAACAACTCAGTGAAGCGATCCAATACCGCAGTTTGGATCGGAATCTGTGGATGTAACTTTTGAAGAACATCTGCCACCAAGACACCAAGACACATAATCCCACAAAAAGAAAATGTAAATATTGATCTTGTAAATGTGCCACGCACTTTGAAAGTGCGTGGCACATTAAATAGATATTCAAGATTTTGTGTCAGAAGGTTTTCTATAATTTGTGCATTTGTGCCTTCGTGGCAATAGAACTATTTTTTGAGGACATATGAACTTACTCTCACAGATATTCATCACATTGCTTGCCGTTGAACATCTCTATATTCTCTGGCTCGAAATGTTCATGTGGACCAAACCGCTTGGGAGAAAGACTTTCTCAGCAATGCCGTCCGACTTGTTCGAAAAGACGAAAGGACTTGCGGCGAATCAGGGGCTCTATAATGGATTCCTTGCAGCAGGACTCATCTGGTCGCTCATTATTCAGGATCCAGTTTGGTCGAGGAATATTGCTTTGTTCTTTACATCCTGCATCATTGTTGCCGGTATCTTCGGCGCCGCGACGGCGATGAGGAAGATATTCTTTACGCAGGCACTTCCCGCCATCATCACATTGACCATTTTGCTCTTGTTTTGAACCAATTCTTATCGTGACATGTTGAGTATAATGTGTTCGTAGCATGGTCATGGATAAACAATTGTAACAAAAACAACTTCTCGCTACATTCTCTATATCTTCTTCTCATTATTTTCGTAAATTCATCCCACTGTCCTAATGGCATTATTTCTTAATTTCCTGTTATTCAACTTTTCCACTATTCACAATCTTCAAGGAGACGATATGAAGACAATCGGTCTTGTTCTCTTGGCCGTGATGATCACGCTTTCACAGGTGAAGGCGCAGTCAAAAAGCATGGTATCGGATATCAATATTCCGTACGAAAAATTCACGCTCGACAACGGTTTGACCGTCCTCGTTCATGAGGATCACAAAGCTCCCATCGTCGCCGTCAACGTGTGGTATCACGTCGGTTCAAAGAATGAAAAAGTAGGGAAGAGCGGTTTTGCGCATCTATTCGAACATTTGATGTTCAACGGTTCCGAGAATTTCGATACCGATTATTTTCAGGCATTGGAGCGCATCGGCGCAACGGATCTGAACGGAACGACGAGTGAGGACCGGACGAATTATTTCCAGAATGTTCCGACATCGGCACTTGATATCGTCCTATGGATGGAATCGGACCGCATGGGTCATTTGGCCGGTGCCATCAGTCAGGCAAAGCTGGATGAACAGCGCGGTGTTGTGCAGAACGAGAAACGCCAGGGTGATAATCAGCCGTATGCTGTCGCCGATGAGCTTTCTATCAAGGCGACTTGGCCGGCCGGTCATCCGTATTCCTGGTCCGTGATCGGATCGATGGAAGATCTGAATGCAGCATCCCTGGATGATGTGAAGGAATGGTTCAAGAACTATTACGGCGCGGCGAATGCTGTTGTTGTGGTCGCCGGCGATATCGATGTGAAGACGGCTAAAGCGAAGATGCAGAAATACTTCGGCGATATTCCTTCCGGTCCTCCCGTTGCGAAATATGATGAGTTCATTGCAAAACGGACCGGCGTCATTCGTCAGCGGGCGGAGGACAGAGTTCCGCAGTCGCGTATCTTTAAGGTTTGGAACACACCGAAATTCTCCAGTCCGGAGAACCATCAACTGATGCTGTTCGCTGATGTGCTTGCATCGGGAAAGACATCACGTCTCTACAAACGACTTGTGTATGATGATCAGATCGCAACAAGTGTTTCAGCGTATGTTGATGCACGCGAGATCGCCGGTCAGTTCAATATCGATGTCACCGCAAAACCGGGTTCGGACCTGACCGCTGTTGAAAAAGCGATCAATGAAGAACTGAAGAAT
>JBMOHT010000110.1:0-12908 GCA_049317705.1 Bacteroidota bacterium
AAAAGAACACCGTCCTTGAGGATAGTAAGACCATGTTGTCGCAGGCGCTCGTCGGTACGGACCGTATTCAGGAACTTATCCGCAACTTGCGCGAATTCTCACGGTTGGACGAAGCGGATCTTGCAAAGGTCGACCTGAACAACGCACTCGATGCTACACTCGTCATCGCCAACAACGTTATCAAGAACAAAGCGGTCGTGAAAAAAGATTTCCAGCCGAATCTGACGGCGGAATGCTACCCGGCGCAGTACAACCAGGTCATTCTGAACCTGCTTACGAACGCCGCACAGGCGATCGAAGGTCAGGGAACGATCACCATCCGCACGTACAAGGAACCGGGCAATCCCGATATGGCCGTTGTGAAGATCTCCGATACCGGAAAAGGTATCCCGAAAGAGAACCTCGGAAAGATCTTCGAACCGTTCTTCACCACCAAGAAGATCGGCGAAGGCACAGGACTCGGACTCTCCATTTCGTACAAGATCATCGAGAAGCACGGCGGATCGATCAAAGTTGAGAGTGAAGTCGGACGCGGAACGGATTTCTACGTCCGCATCCCCACCATGCAGCCGCGTGCTTCCCGGACAGCAACTGCATAACCAAACTGTATTTGATGAACTGAATCATTTGAAGTGTAAGGAGAATGTATGAAGATCAATTTACCGCCCCCTGAAGAAAAATCGAACATCCTGTTCGTGGATGACGAGCCGATGATCCTTTCGTCGCTCAATATGCTGTTCAAGAGTAAATATAAGGTCTATCTGGCCGAGAACGGATTCGACGCGCTCGAGATCATCAAATCCGTCCCGATCAAGGTCATCGTCAGCGATCAGAGAATGCCCGGCATGCTCGGTCATGAACTGCTCCGGCAGGTGAAGGATATCAGTCCGAACAGCGTGCGTATGCTGCTGACCGGATATTCCGATCTTGATGCCATCATCGGTTCGGTGAATGCGGGCGAAGTATTCCGCTTCATCAACAAACCGTGGCAGGGCGAGTTCATGCTCTATGTGGTGAAACTCGGCGTGGAGATCTACGACAAAGTATCCAAACTGCAGGAAGAAGAGATGCAGAAGGTCGAGGACGAGGTGACGGAAGAGCATCCCGCGTCAGGACACCGGGTGCATATCGAAGTGGAAGAAGAGAGTCAGACGGTCCTCTTTGTGGATTACAGCGAAGAAGAGACCACGAAACTTGTGGACAAATACGGCAGCGCATTCAACGTTGTTGCTGTGAATTCCGTTGATGCTGCGTTCCAGGAAATGGCGAAGAAACCCGTCTCCGTCATCGTCAGCAACATCAACTTCGGCGATGTGGACGGGGTCAGCTTCCTCGATACTGTCCGCCGCGAATATCCGAACACCGTCTCCGTGATCCTTACGGAAGTGAAGGATGCGCAGCTCGCCATCCGCTCCATCAACGAGCTGAACGTGTTCCGCTATCTGGTAAAACCGATGCCCGAGGATCAGATCTCGCATACACTGGAGAAAGCGATTGAACGGAGCAGAGCATTCAAAGCAACGCCGCACAGGAATGTGCTGAAAATGGCGGAAGAGATCGCACCGGAAAAATTCGTAAAGAACGAGGAGAGCACGCTTCGGTTGCGGCTTCGGGCGGCTCAGGCATTGCTCAATAAGAATAAGAAACAATGATCTCCGCTGCACATCAGGGAACATGTTCGCGATGAAGCAGCACACACAAGCCCCGCCGCCCCACGCGGGGTTTGTTGTTTTCACCGAACGATGACAGATCTTCAAACGGAATATTCAGGACGATAAACGATCCGCATATCAATGCAGAATCTCTCTCAAAAAATAATCGGGGCCGAACACCTAACGGAAGTGATCGCATTCCTCAAGAATGCCGATAAGTTCATCCGTCAGGGTGATGTCCAGTCCGCTTTGGATGAGATCCTGCGCGCGCGGGAGAAGAATCCCACCATCATGTACGCCCGTGCATACGAGGAGTACGTTCGTTCCGTGCTGATGAAGCAGACCGATGAAACGGACATCGGTTCCAAAGAGATGGTCATCCAGCAGCTGATGCCGACATTGGAGAAGATCCTCGACCTTGCCATCAAAGAAGTGAAACGCAGCGCTGTCTCCGCCTATAAACAAAAGGAGGTCTTCGCCCTCCAACGGAAACAGGAAGAGGAACAAAAATTCGATGAACAGATGCGCATCCGCGGCATCGCCAAGCGGATCTCGGATTATCTGCAGCGTGCCCGTACGCTGCAGATGCAGAATGATTTCCACGATGCGCTGAACGAAGTGGCGCGCGCCTTTATGCTCGACCCTACCGACGAACGCATCATCCAGGTGGAAGAGGAGATCAAAGCGTCGCAGGAAGCATTCAACAAACAGCAGGAATCCCTCAACCGCGTGAAGCAGATGGAAGAGGCGAAGCGGAAGGAGAAACTGTTCGCGCAGTGGGAAGTGCAGCGAAGGGAACAAAAACTCCGCGAAGAACAGCAGCGTGAAGAGATGCACAAACAGGCGAGGATGCAGAAGATCCGTGAATATCTTCAGATCGCCCGCGGTCTCTTTGCCGACGGCCGCATCGAAGAGACGCTCAGTCAGCTCGCGTTCGTGATGGTGCTCGATCCGCTCAACGAAGAAGTGCTCAGTCTCAACTGGAAGATCCGCGAAGCACAGGCGAAGAAACAGGAAGAGAACATCGCCCTGCGGAAACAGCAGGTCGAAGAGGAGAAGAAGAAAGCGGAGGTCGTCCGGCAGACGGTGAAGAAGAATCTCGAGAAGGCCGAAGAGTATCTTACGCTCAACAAGTTCACCGAAGCGCTCCGTGTGATCACGCAGGCATACTTCATCGATCCGACCAGCGAAGAGGTGCTCGCATGCGAGAAACGGATCCTGACCGCGGAAGATGAGATGCTCCGCATGCAGGATGAACGCCGCCGGCAGGAAGAGGATGAACGGAATCGGCGTCAGGAAGCGGAACTGCATCGTCTTTCCATCGAGCAGCAGAAGCGTGAACAGATCCGCGAACGCATCGATATGGAATCGAAGATGGTCAAGGACGAGGAGGAGATCCTGTTGTTCCTCTCCAAAGCCCGCGGTTATCTCAGTCAGGGAAATTTTGAGGAAGCACTGACACATATCGGTGCCGCATTCAAGATCAATCCGTTCGACGAGGAGATCGGAAAACTTCAGCGCGAGATCCTGGATGGACAGCGGAAAGCAAAACTCGCACGCCGTCCCGCCTCGCAGGTGCAGATGGAACAGGAATCCGCCGGGGACCATGTGACCGCTGCGGCGATCGCCCTGCACATCGAAAAAGCGAATGAGCTCCGGTCCCATTTCCGTTATCAGGAAGCGCTCGATGAGATCGCACAGGCGTACCGCCATGATCCGACGAACGAATCCCTCTTCGCTCTTGAAGGGGAGATCCAGCAGGAATTCCTCGTCTACGAAGAACAGCAGCGGAAAGAGAACGAGTCCTCCAAGAATGACCAGGGCATCCGCAAGAGTCTTGCCATGGCACGCGAAGCGCTCTCCCGTGAATCATTCGGCGAAGCATTGGCATGGGTGGATTATGCGATGAGCTTCGACATGAAACGGTATGAGACCCTGCAGATGCGTGACGAGATCGAACGTACCGAACGGAAAATGGAGGAGAATAAAGCGAATGAGAATAAAGAACTGGTCATTCAGTTCCATCTGAGCAAAGCGATGGAGTTCATGTCTGAGAAGAGGATGTTCGAGGCGATCTTCGAAGTGGACCTTGCACTTCGGTTGAATTCCACCCATAAAGGTGCCCTTGCAATGCGCAAACGTCTCAATGAACCGTCCGCGGAATCGGCAAATTTCTAAGGATTTTCGCGGTTAGAGATTTCTAACCGTCCCGACAGTTGACTAATCTCACTTATTTCTTTAAGATTGTATGAAGAATTCCCTTCCGCAATCGATAAAACTATGGCAGCACCGTCCGAAAATAAACCGTTACCGACCTCTGAGCGGCTGAAAGAGGTGGCTCTTCTTCTGAAGCAGGCTGATAAGCTTGTGAAAGAAGGGAACCTTGCCACTGCGTTGACGCTCATCGCGAAAGCACGGTCGTACGATTCACGGCACTTGTATGCTTTGGCATACGAAGAGCGCGTGCGGACCCTTCTGACCAATAAGCAGGCGGAAGAGGCAAAGAAAGCAGCGAAATCGAACCAGCCGGCATCATCGGCACCCCCGGCGGAAGAACCCGCACCGGTTCCGGACCCGAAGATAGCACCAACACTCCAGCATCTTTCCAATCTCGCAATTATCGAAGCACAGCACAGCGCCAATGTCGCAGCTCAGCAGGAACAGGCCGTTGAGTTCCACAAGAAGGAAGAAGAAGAACGGACCAAGAATGATGAGCTTCGCCGCACAGCGATCGATGCGAAGATCACTGCATTCCTGACCCGTGCGAACAGTTATTTCATCCGGAAAGAATACAACCGTGCGCTGGACGAGATCGCCCGCGCGTATCTGTTGGATCCGGTGAACGATAAGATCCATGCTCTCGAAGATACCATCCGTAAAGCGCAGGAGGATTTCCGCCGTGTCGAAGAATCCGACAAACAGCGGAAGATGGAAGAGGAACGGCTGAAGCGGCAGGAGATCATCAAGAGTCAGACACAGCAGTACCAGAAAGAAAAAGAAGAGAAGGTCAAACGCGAAGAGCAGGAACGGAAGCGCGCTCAGGAAGAGAAGGTAAAACAGTACCTGGCGCATGTGCACGAATTGTATCTTGCGAACAAGCTGGACGAAGCGCTCGGCGAACTCGCCTTCGTCGTCGTCATCGATCCGTTGAACGAAGAAGTGCTCCGTCTTGAACAGCGCATCCTTGAGACCCAGGAACATCAGCAGCAGCTGCAGCTGGAGCTCTATCAGAAGCAGCTGGAAGAACGTCAGAAGAAACGTGAAGCGATCGTTGCGACCATCAAGAAGCATATCTCCAATGCGGACCAGCTCGCCAAGCAGCAGAAATTCACCGACGCGCTCAGGACCATCACCCGCGCGACCGTGCTCGATCCCGTGAATGAGGAACTGCAGGAATGCGAACGCCGTATCCTTGCCATGCAGGAAGAATTCTTCCGGCATGAAGAGGAAAGTAAACGTGAACTGCAGGACCAGATCCGCCGTCAGCAGGAGGAAGAACTGCTCCGTCTCGAACAGACGGACCGTTCACGCGTGATGAGCGGCGAATCCGAAGAAGTGCTCGCACAGCAGCGGCAGGATAAACAGAAGATCGAACAGTATCTCGACCGGGCGAAAAAATTCCTCTCAGAAAAACAATTCGAAGTTGCATTGGGGGAAGTGGCGCTTGCATTCATCATCAATCCGTTCGATGAGAATGTGAAGCAGGTGGAACAGTCGATCCTGCACGAGCGTGAAGAGTATCAGGCGGCGCAGAAACTGCACGCCGAACAGGCAATGCTGAACGCACAGAAGACGAAGAATTCGGTCAACGAGAAGATCCAGCTCCACATGGCGGAAGCAGAACGTCTCCGCGGCATGCAGCAGTTCAGCAAAGCATTCAACGAAGTGGCGAAGGCCTTCATCCTCGATCCGCTCGACCCCGTTATCCAACAATATGAACAGAATCTGCAGGCGGAATTCGATGCGTTCCTGTTCGAGCAGCATAACAAGCGGGACAGTGACGAAAAGAACAGCACCATTCAGCGGCATCTTCAGCATGCGGCGGAATTCCTGGAGCGCGAACTGTTCGAAGAAGCATTCTCCGAGATCTCCAGCGGACTGAATGTGGATGATCGGAACAAAGAATTATTGGACTTGAAGCAGAAAGTGACCGCAGCATCGGATCGCTGGAAACTGAAACAGCGCGAAGAGACCCGTAATCTTGATATACAGAAACTGCTGGTGGTCGCACGTGAATTCTTCACCGTCGGCAAGTTCGATGAAGCGACCATTGCGGTGAAGAAGGCACTGGAATTCGATCCCGCCCGGAATGAATCCCTGGCATTGATGGAGGATATCGAATCCGTCGTTGCGCAGACACAGGATGTCCGCCAGTCCGAACTGCGGAAGGAACGTGTCGCCTCGCATCTGTCAAAGGCACAGAGCTTCCTGATGTCGAACATGCTGGATAAAGCATTGGTGCAGATCCTTTCCGGACTCATCATCGAACCGGCCAGTGAAGAGCTGTTAAAACTTGAACAGCGCGTGAATACACTGCACGAAGCGCGCATGAATGAACTCCAATCCACGTCGTTCTCCTCGAATGCTTCACAGCCGAAGATCTCGAGGGAAGAGCAGGAACGTCTCATCCGCATTCATGTGCGGGTGGCGACCGAATTCCGCACGCAGCATGAGTATGCGAAGGCGCTGGATGAGATCGCACACGGGCTGACGGTGGACATGCAGAATCAGGAACTTATCGCACTGGATGCTGAGATCCGTCAGGAACAGGCTGACCATGACCTGAAAGCAGCACAAGGATTGAAACTCATCTATTCAAGCGGGCAAGCCGCCGGATAATGAGCCAGGACTCCCTCACAACCCTGCTTCGTGAAGTACAGCACGAGGTGCAGCGGCATCAATATACTCCCGCGTTGAAGATCATCCGGGATGCCAAGATCATCGATCTGCACAATCTCTATCTCTCCGCCATCGAACATTTTGTCGCGACCATGCTCACTCCTGCTTCGGCGGAACTCACCGCAGAACGGGCCGTCGATGATGAACAGGTGTTGTCGCTGCTTGTTGAACGTGCGGTGTACGACCGTGAGAAACGGTCATTGAAGCGTGCTGAAGGAGCCGCCGTTCCTGATGAACGATTGGTGATGCTGGAGAAAGTGAAGAACGGATATTTTCAGCGTGCGGATGAATTCATCGAAGCAAAGGAGTTCGGACGGGCGATGGAGGAGATCCAGCGGGTCTACTTTTTCGACCCGCAGAATTTTGTCGCGAAAGAATATCAGCAGAAGATCGCGCAGCTTGCCGATCTGAACAGGAAGTAGCGGGGCTCTATTTCGCGATCGAAACGAGCTTTGCCAGCGTGCGGACCGTTTTTGGATCGATCGTGAACGATTTCACATCGATCTTTTCATTCTTCATATCCCTGAAATAGAGCAGTCCGCGCACGGAACGGGCGGTCGTCATGCTCTCTACCATCTGTTTGTTCCCGACCACCACGAATTTCAGCACATGCTTCGCATCATTCTCATTCCGGAATCCCGTCTTCTGTACTTTGATCTCCGATGACGGTTTTCCGTCGATGATGAACTGCATGTGTGTGTTCGCCGGCAGCTGCGGTTTCAAAGCTGCATTGAACTTTCCGATCTCTTCAAAGCGGAAGGCATACAGCACCCCTTGACTTCGTATCTCGAAATCGGGATTGAAGACCAATTCGTATCCGAGAAGTCCCTGTGTCGTCAGTTTATGCTGAACATTCAGCGGAGTGCTGAATGAGACCCAGCGTCCCGGTCCGTGCTCCTGGATCGAATAGATATCATCATCCTGTGCCATGGCGGCAAACGAGAATAAGAGCAGCAATGCGGTAATTTTGATGATTTTCATGAAACGTTCTCCATTCAGGTGAATACTTTCTACAAAAATAGCGAAATTACGGAAGATTGTAAAGACAACAGTTTATTTTTCATGAAAATCTTGATAGCTTGTATGCGTAACTTAGTTCTCATACCGGCGTATAGTCAATTCACACTTTACCACAGCCAATGAATTTTTCCTTCAACCGAACCCGGCAATTACGAACTGCGTTCACCCTTCTTTTCGGTGTACTGCTGTTGCAGGCGCTGATGACGTTGTATACATTCTTTGGAACGCCGACGGATGAGAATACCTTCCGCAATGCACCGTCGCAGTTCATGGCGGTCAAAAATTTTCATGGTGCACTCACCGCGCAGCGCTCCTATCTTGGTCTTAGTCCGGCCGACGTGAAGACGCCGATGGATTCGGTGATCGCGGGCGATCTTGTTCTTGCCATCAATGACGGAAAAGTAAGGACGATGAAGGATGTCTACGATGCGATCAATGAAAGTCCGCGCGATGAGATCCGATTTGAATTTCTCCGTCCTTCGCTGAATAGGATCCTCACTTTTGTCGTGAAACGAAACGCCATCCCGCAGGATTTTCTCGTGATGGTGCCGAAGTATGTTATTGTTACCGATGTCACGCCCGGCGGCGCTTCTGCCAGAGGGGGAATGAAGATCGGTGATCTTATCCTTCGGATCAACGGCCAGGAATTCTCCGATGATAAAGAAGCGGACCAGATCCTTCGTCTGGGACAGATCGGCAAGTCGCTGAAGTACGACATCCTTCGGAACAACAGGTTCATTGAACTGAATATCGTCCTCGCAAAATTCGGTATCTCCATCTCCACGCTGATCTTCACGATGAGCGGACTCCTCTGGCTGATGATCGGTTACTTCATCGTCGCATCCCGTCCGAATCTTTTTGCGGCACGGATGCTCGGCAGTGCATTCATGTTCATCGGGTTCCTTATCGCGATCCAGCTGGTGCGGAGGGATTTCATCATAACAACGGAAGTGATGATCCGCGCTGCTATGAATGGTGCCGCGTTCTTCTTCGGTGCTGCGTTCTTCTTCCATTCGACACATTATTTCCCGATCGAACGGACGGACCTGATCGAGAAGAAATGGGTCGTACGCGGATATTACATTACGAGTGCGCTGGGACTGATCTCCGTTCTGCTCACGAATATGCCGTTCGGTCTGTTCCTGCCGACATTCTATCCTCTGTTCATCCTGTTCAAATTCCGGAAAAGTGTTCCTCCTGAATATAAGCGTCTTAACAGGATCAATAAATGGACCGGCATTGTATCGGGTGCGCTCTTGACGGCGATCGTATTCATCTTCACCAACTCATTCCAAACGGTCGGTATCGGATTGTACGGCGTCGTGCTCTGTTTCATTCCGTTGTCATATCTCTATACGATCGGACGGTACCGGCTGCTGGATATGAACTTCCGCATACGGAGGAACACACAGTACAGCGTGGTGACATTCCTATGGGGAGCATTGGTGATCTACGGATTGATCTGGGCATTCTTCCGGCTGCCGTCTCTTGAACTGCCGCAGGCGAATATCGTTTTCACCGGAACGGCGATCGAGATCAACGATTCGCCGGAACTGACAGCGCAGCGTGAAGCATCGGAGCATATCATGCTGATGGGCCTGGCGCTCATCGTCACATTCTCAGTGATGCGTCTTCGCAAATACGGACAAAAATTCATCGATAAGAAATATTTCCGGCTGCAGTACGATTACCGCCGCGCATCGTTCGAATTGGGGGAAGTCCTGGCGGCAACGCTGAGCGCCGAAGAACTTGCCCGCGGTCTGGTGCAGAAACTGAGCGGACTGATGGAACTCAAGCGGGTCGGCGTATTGTTCTTCCGGGATGAGCAGTGTTGTTCGTGCATCTCTGCGCACGGATTCGACGGAAAAGCATGGCAGGAATTCTGTCTTTCCCATGAGCGTGAACTTATCACGCATATCAAACAGTTCAACAATGAATTCCGTATCGACTATTTACCGGCCTTGCTGAAGGATGAATTCCATCACGAAGGATTCCACTACGGTGTTCCTATCCGTTCCAAGGAACGGCTGATCGGTGTCCTTCTTGTCGGGGAGAAACAATCCGAGACGACATTTCAGCAGGAAGATCTCGCATTCCTCGCTTCAACGGCAAAACAGGCATCCGTCGCGATCGAGAACTCTTTCCTCTATGAAGAACTTGCGGAAAAAGAGCGGATGAAGCACGAACTGGAGATCGCACGCCGCATCCAATTGGATTCACTGCCGCAGACGACACCGACGGTGAAAGGACTCGAGATCTCCGGAGCATCCATTCCTGCGATGGAAGTCGGCGGTGATTTCTTCGATTATCTTTCCAACGGCAACGGTTCCATCACCGTAGTGATCGGCGATGTCAGCGGGAAAGGGACCTCGGCTGCGCTCTATATGTCCAAAGTGCAGGGGATCCTCCGGTCACTTCATGGTTTCGATCTCCGGCCGAAGGACCTGTTCACCCGCGCCAATAAACTTCTCTGTCAGGATCTGGAAAAACGTTCCTTCGTGACCGTTCTTGGAGCCGAGTTCGAAACAGCGAAACGAACAGTCGTTGTCTCCCGCGCCGGACATCTGCCGCTCTGGCATTTTGAAGCTGCAACTGGCGAAGTGAAAAAAGTGCTGCCGCGCGGACTGGGACTCGGACTGAATGACGCATCCATCTTCTCCAACGAAATGGAAGAGAAAACGGTG
The DNA here is from genome assembly GCA_049317705.1 of Bacteroidota bacterium. Lineage (GTDB taxonomy): Bacteria > Bacteroidota > Ignavibacteria > UBA10030 > UBA8401 > UBA8401. Next base: position 10,256 of record JBMOHT010000110.1, read on the forward strand.
AAATACCGAACCGGAGATATCTTTATCTTTGCTACGGACGGTGTCACCGAAGCTCACAACGACACGGGCGACTTCGGCGACGAACGGATCCACCGGTCCGTCGTTTCACATAATAATGAGTCCGCAGCATCCATCCAGTCAGCACTCCTAAGTGAACTTGCCGAATTCACCGGTGACCGTTTGCAGCACGACGATCAGACCATCGTGATCGTAAAAGTGTTGTGATCTTTTGTTGACAGCAAGACCGTTCCATTTGCAGTGCTCCGTAAAGCTTCGGCGAATAATTTCCTCCTTTTAACTCTGTTTTTCAATATCGTTGTCTCCCATTTTTCCCTCCGGATTCGGTTCAAATCGATCACCAAGTATCCGCTTGCCTTCTTTTTAAAATATCTCTACATAGTATCATATGAATACTACATTTGATGTCCGGATGAACCAATGAGAAAAATATTACTGATCGACGATGAACCGGCATTCCGCTCGACACTCTCTCTTATGCTGCAGACAGAGGGATTCGAATGTTTCACGGCTGCAGACGGAGACGAAGGTATCGCGCAGGCGCTTGCTGCTCAACCGGACCTGGTTCTGTGCGACATTCTGATGCCGGGAATGAACGGATTCGAAACGCTCACGGCATTCCGCACGCACGAGCAGTTGATGGGTGTGCCGTTCATTTTCCTGACAGCGAAGAACGATTCAGGACTGATGCGGCAGGGAATGGACCTCGGCGCAGATGATTTTCTGATGAAACCGGTGATGGCTGACGAAGTGACGAACGCGATCAATGCGCGTTTGAACAGACTCGAGAAGCTGGCAAAACAGGGTGAAGAGAATATCCGGAAGATGCGGATGCGTCTCGAAGAGCTTCGAACGCTTGCCGAAGTGACAAAGAAGATCAACGACGGCGTGTTGCTGGAGGAAGTGTGCGAACAGGTGTACCAGTCGTTCAAAACATTCATCCCGTTCAACCGTATCGGTGTTTCGCTGATCAATGAAGAGACCGGCATGGTCGTGGCGCAATGGGCGAAATCGGATGCAGCGCAGATCAAGATCAGCAAGGGATATCAGCAGCCGCTGAAAGGGAGCAGTCTCGAGAATATCTTTGTTACTCGTCAGCCCCGCATCATCAACGATCTTGAAGAGTATCACCGGAACAAGCCGCAGTCAAAATCGACCGACGATATCCTGAAGGAAGGGATCCGTTCGAGTCTAACCTGTCCTCTGATCGCCTTGGGAAAGAATATCGGATTCATTTTTTTCTCCAGCAACGAGAAGAACCGGTACAAATATGAACATACCGAGATCTATACGCGGCTGGCGGGACAGCTTGCGGTCGTCATCGAAAAAGCCCGGTTGTATCAGCAGCTGATCGAACTGAATATCACCAAGAATAAATTCATCGGCATTGCGGCGCATGACCTTCGCAATCCGCTCAGTGCCATCATCGGATTTTCGGGACTGCTGCAGGCAGAGCCGGCGATCAGCAACAATCCCGAACTGGCGGAATATGTTGAATATATCTCCATGGCGGGGAACTCCGCGCTTGCGCTGATCAACGATCTTCTTGACTATGCCGCCATCGAGAGCGGACATCTCATCCTCGCCAAAGAGCCGGTGGCATTGAAAGCATTCGTTACGGAAGCGGTCACAACGCATTCGATCTTCTCCCGGACGAAACATATCACCATCAGCTCCTTTATTGATCCATCGCTTCCGCCGACAGTGAATATCGACCGCCGCCGTATCCGTCAGGTGCTGGATAATTTCCTGAGCAACGCGCTGAAATACTCATATCCGAATACGCATATCGAACTGCGGCTCCTGAAACAAGGTGATTCGCTCCGCTGTGAAGTGATCGACCAGGGACAAGGGATCCCGGCAGGAGAATTGAAAAAATTGTTCCATGAATATTCCGTCACCTCGGTGCAGCCGACCGGCGGAGAAAAGAGCACGGGACTTGGACTTGCCATCGTGAAGAAGATCATCAAAGAACATGGGGGCGAGGTCGGGGCGACAAGCACTGTCGGTCAAGGGAGTACGTTCATGTTTGTTATACCTCTATAGGAAAAATATAGTATTGCAAGATTGCTGGATTACAAGATTGGGGAATACACGATTGCGGGATCATATGGAATACTTTGAAACGATCAATGCTGCGGTGACGGTCTGTGATATGAACGGGACCATCATTTATATGAATGACCGGTCCGGCGAGATATTTCAGAATGACGGCGGGAAACTTCTCATCGGGCAAAGTCTGTTCGACTGCCACCCCGAACCTGCGCTGACGAAGCTGAAGGAAATGCTGGCGACGGGACGCACGAACGTCTACACGATCGAGAAGAACGGGAAGAAAAAGATCATCTATCAGTCCCCTTGGCGAAAAGATGGAGCGGTTGCGGGATTGGTGGAGATGTCCTACGAACTGCCCGACGCGATGGAGCATTTTGTGAGACAGTGAAGGTATAATCAAAGAGTTTTAAAACGACAAACGCAGAGGATTCTCTGCGTTTGCTGTTTGTAGCGCGTACGGGAATCGAACCCGTATTTAAGCCTTGAGAGGGCTCCGTCCTAACCGTTAGACGAACGCGCCGGCTATATGAATGAATTTACGAAAGAATTGCACCTGCTGCAAATGTAATTATCGGATGTT
>JBMOHT010000111.1:0-12777 GCA_049317705.1 Bacteroidota bacterium
TCAATGACGGATTGAATATCGTTGTAGTTGAATGTGTATGTCAGGTCTTGTGACTGCTGCGGAATACCTTTGTTTCTATCTGTTACGCCAATATACCAGTCGTGCCATCCGTGATAACCGCAGCAAAGCACCTTGTTCCTTCCGGTGAATGCGCGGGCAAGACGGACGGCTGCTGTGGTGACATCGCAGCCGGTCTTGCTGAAGCGGACGCTTTCCGCGTTGGGAACGACCGACCGCACGAGCTCAGCAACTTCCACTTCCAGCGGATGCATCAATGAGAATGTGATACCGTCCTCAAGCTGACGTTTGATCGCATCATTCACCGGTCCGTAGGAGTAACCGAGGGACAAGGGACCGACACCCATGGTGTAGTCAAGGAATTCATTCCCGTCCACATCCCACACATGCGAGCCCTTGCCGCGGGAAAGATATTTTGGTGCAACACCTTTCACATATTGTCCGGGACCTTTCGCCAGTGTTTGAGTGACGGCGGGGATCAGACCGAGTGCGCGAATGTATAACGCATCGGAATGTTCGATGGAGGGATACTCTTCGTTGAACTTCACAGCATTCATAATGTTCCTTCTACTTAAATGATCGGTTCGACCCGTGATTCCAGAAAATGAAAATCGATTCCTTGTTCCAGTTGATTAAGATGAACGATCACTTTTGCCGCGATCTGTTCACCGGTGAATCCTTCGTACGTCAGCACATCGTGCAGCAGCGCCGGTTTGAACCATTGATTGTTCAGCGCGATCGGCAGAACATACGCCGTTACGGAATGTTTCAGGAACAATTCACCGATGATGGAATACAGACCGCCCGTTAAAAAATGATCTTCTACCGTGACGATGAGTGCGCACTCCTTTGCCGCTGAGAGGATCGCCTTTTCATCGATCGGTTTTACGGTGCGGAGATTGATGAAACGGACGGAGAATCCTTTCTTCTCGAGGATCTTTTTCGCGTTCCACGTCTCACGGTTCATGAATCCGTACGTGATGAACGCGATATCCATACCGTCCCCGATCACCTCTGCTTTTCCGGCGGCGAACGGTTCATAATGTTTTTCTACCGGCTGCTGGGATGTGTACCGAATGTACCACGGAGAAGGATCTTCGATGACGGAGGGAAGTCCGGCAACGAGTTCCTCATGATCGGCCGGACAGAAGACCTTCATGTTCGGGATTCCGCGCATCAGTGAAATGTCCTCGATCGCCTGATGGGTCGGTCCGTTCGCTTCGGAGAGGAACCCCGGAACACCGCCGACCAGTTTCACGGGAAGATTCCCGATACCGACATCCGTACGGATGAATTCGAATGCTCTCAGCGTGAGGAACGTTGCGAGTGCATGCACGATCGGCACTCTCCCCCGAAGTGCCAACCCTGCAGCTGCACCGATCATCGTCTGTTCGGTGATACCGACATCGATGAAACGATTCCCCAAAATTTTCGGCAGACTGCGGATGGCAGCGCGGTTCTCGGCGGTCATCACCACCACACGTTCATCCCGCACCGCGATCTCCTGCAGTTTTTCTTCATAGTTCATATTCATCTCACCATTAATGTTTCGGAGGTCAGGATGCTTTCCTTCTCTCCGTGCAATTCATCGAGCAGCATTTCCACTTCTTCCGCCGTGAAGTTGACGAACCACCGGTCCGCCCGCCGTTCGATGCTCGGCAATCCTTTTCCGCGGATCGTATCAGCGATGACCACACTCGGCTGATCCGCGCTGAATGGCAGGCGGGAGAATGTCTGTTCCATCTGTTCGAAGTCATGACCGTTGATCCGCTGCACCCAGCAGCCGAATGCTTTGAATTTTTTATCGATGGATTCCAGCGGAATGAGCTCTTCCGTGCGGATATTCGCCTGGAATTCGTTCCTGTCCACGATGATCACCAGATTGTCCAGCTTGTAAGCACTTGCGACCAGCAGTCCTTCCCAGATCGAACCTTCGTTCAATTCACCGTCCCCGACCACGACAAATACTTTTCCTTCCCCTTGTTTCATCTTGATATCGAGCGCGATGCCAATACCGACGGAGAGCAGATGACCGAGCGAGCCGGAATGGAATTCCACACCGGGCACGGCACGGTTCGGGTGCCAGTAGATGGAATCGTTCGTTTTCAAATGATTGGAGAGCCGCTCTTTTTCAATGAAGCCGAGTTCAGCGAATGTTCCATACAGCGCCGGAACATCGTGTCCTTTCGACAGCAGCAGATAATCCCTTGATGGATCATTGAGATTCTCCGGCGAGACGTTCAGCGTCTCGGAATAGAGATACACCAGAAGGTCGGCGCAGGAGAGTGAGGCGCCGATGAAGCATCCTCCGTTCGTCGCCATGCCGACGATATGTTCGCGCACACGAAGCGCGAGCAGTTCAAGTTCGATCGTTCGTTGTTCGTTCATGATCCTCTATGTAAGTTGTCTCGTCTCCGTAGAAGAGACGGTTCGTAGTTCACCAATATGGTGGCGGTACCAGTTCACGCCGGCGTACCGAGCGTTGATCTCGTGGATCTCCGGTTTCAGTGTCAATAATGTCAGGATCTCGTGCATGGAGAAGTTCGGACGGAGCCGGTCCCATAATTCATCATATACCGTTTTGATGAATTCGTAATCCTCCTGAAAATCGATCGTCCACCGGTGCGACATGGAATAGTTCAGATCGAGTTCCCATTCAACATTCCCGAGTTTGAACAGTTCGGGATGTTCCCAGATGTACGGTGTGGTGTGTTCGCGTTCATAATTCCGTTGGGCATCGCGCCATGCGGTCTCGAGTGTTTCAAAGGTCATCAACTCGACATCGTTGCCGTCCGGATAGGTGGCGGGATGCAGGTTGCTGACGAAATCGTAATGACGGGTGGAGTTCCGGTGGAACCGCAACACACGGTCGATCACCGCAGGATCGATGAGCGGACAGTCGGACGGGATCTTCACGACGAGTTCCGCTTGCTCCAGTTTCGCTGCCTGATAATGCCGGTCAAGAAGGTCGGTCGGATGGCCGCTGAAGCATTTCACGCCGATCTTGCGGCATAGTTTTCTGATCGGCTCATCGGAACGGTCCGTTGTGGTGGCAACGATGATCTCCGCCGGACCCGAGATGCACTGCACCCGTTCGACCATCCGCTGCAGCAGCGGCGCGCGGGCAAGTGGGAGCAGCACCTTATTAGGAAGGCGTGTCGAGCCGGTCCGTGCCTGTATGATGATGAGTGTCTTCACGGTGTCTGCGGGAATATTTTCAGGAAACCCGTTGAAGAATTCGTCCGGAAGAACTCCTTCAGACGTCCGCTCTTCGTCGGTGTGAAATGGAGGATGTTGGTGTGCGGAAGATCGATCACCTGTCTGCACACATCGGCGATGTTCCGCGCAGCGCAGTTGTTCTGCAGCGGTGTCAATCGTTTGAGCATCTCCACCGGAAAATTCGAATAGACCTCTTTTCCGAGCGCGAGCCCGACATAGACCGTTGATGAGAACTGGGTGATGAGCACATCACAGTTTGCGATCATCTCTTCGGCACTGCCGGAGGAGAAGACGAGTGCATCCGGAGCATACTTGGCGATCTCGGCCGTTGCACGCTGTACATTCTCATTCGGATGGAGTTTGAAGATGAGCAGTCTTCCGTTTGCCTTCTTCACAGCATCGAGAATGATCGCCTTTCTGTTCTCGAGCTTCACTGTTTCACGGGAATCTGAAGTGCATACGAGAACGAAGTTCTTGTGCGGGAACGTATTGTTCAGATATTGTACGCAATGATCAAAATTCGGTATTCCCGTCACGATCAGTTTTTCCGGCATGACCCCTTTGCCGATGAACAGTTCTTTGTAGCCGTCGCTCGCAACACAGAATTTCACATACGCATCACTCAATCCCATCGCAGCCGTACTGGCGCACCACCGCGGCATCAGATGCAATTTCACCAGATGATATGCCCAGTTCTCGGGATCGGTCATTCCTTCCTGCACGAGAATGATCTTGTTCTTTCTGATATTCTTCGGAACAACAAGATCCGCACATGTCAGAACGAGATCGTAGTGATGTTCCTCTCCGCGGAGATCCACCGTAAGACCATGCTCCTCCAGATAGTGAAGACAGCGTTCGGTGAACCGTCTGCTCATGATCGTCATCTCCGTCAATCCGATCCGCCGCATGAATTCCACATGACCGCTGGCATAATACGGCGTGAAGAAGCAGTCATATTCGTCCGCGAGGTGTTGCGAAATTTGATGCATCTGCGTCGTTTGATTCCGCGAACCGCAGATGAAGAGGATCTTTTTTTTCATATGGACGATGCTACCGTTGATGATCATGCGATTGTTGCCGGTTCGCTTAGTGGTGTGGATCGACCGGACTGTGTATGAGTTTCTTCATGAGCTCCCTGCACTGCTGCTAAGACCACCCCGACGATCACCCAAAAAAGTTCTTTTGCGCGTTTGATGACAATGAATGCGACGATGACCGTTCCGGCGGACACGGCATTCATCCCTTGGAATGCGGCAGAGTATCCCGCATCCATCACTCCGATCCCTCCCGGAATGACGAACGCCACGGAGCGTAGCAATGAGACGATCGGTTCATAGAGCATGATGGACCCGAACGCTACCGATGCGTGAAGAGCGGAGAGGATCGCCCATGTTTCCAGCATTTCTGTTCCCCATCCGAAGAAAAAGAAAAGGCAGGCGATCGATCCTTCTTTCTTCCGGTGTGTGATGGAGCCCTTAATGACACGGTCTGTTTCGATGAATGATTCTTTATGCGCAGCAAGGAATTGACCCAGGACCGGAATCGGTATCCTCTGCAGCAGAAGGAACAGGACGGAACCCAATCTTCCTTGTGAAAGAAAATATCCCATCGTACCGAAGAGCAAAAGCAGAGAAATGCTTACCGTCAATCCGGCGGCGGTCATCGTACTGCTCATGCCGCTGCCGAACAGGATGATCCCTGCCAGCACGGCCAGCCCTATATAGAGCGATTGCGCGATACCCATGAACACTTTTCGTAACAGCAGACTTGAGACGATCTCCGACGTTGCGAGAGAAGAATATCGTTTCACCAGCACCACTTTTACGGATTCGCCGACGACCACACCGGCAGGAAGGAAACGGTAGAATGATTCGCCGGCGAGATGGATCATCAGCAAACGGATGAACGGAACGGTATCGGTTGAACTTCGAAGGATGATCCTCCATGCGATCGTATCGCACAATGAGCCGATGAAATAGAAGGAAAGAAGAAAAGGAGCGATCATGCCGACATCGGAGAGGAGTCCGGCGGTCTCCGCCAGATCGATATTCCGGAGGACGAACAACAGCAGGAGCGCTCCGGTGAGGAGCGGCGCCGCCCGAAGAATGAATGTTGTTACGTTCGATCGATTGTTCACGGAAACAAATTTACAGAGAACGTATTACGTGTGAATGACCGCGGAGTGAATAAACCGTAAATGCAGCGTCAAGGTTCTGTGTCCGTACCGTAACGTCAGCTTCGCCGAAGGGACACGGCTATTGATTCTTGTACAATCGGAAGATATCCTTGTCAAGATGCTGAGCCTCAAGGATCATATCGCATATTTCACGGACGCATCCTTCGCCTCCGTTCCGTTCGGTCACGTAATGAGCGAGTCTCTTGTTCCAACGGCTGCCGTCGGCGGGGGTTGCAGCGAATCCTGCGGAAGCCATCACTTCAAGATCGTTCACATCATCGCCGATGTATGCGATCTCATCCCATTCCAGTGAGTATCGGGTTTTGATCTTCTCGACCGTTTTGAGTTTGTTGCGGACCCCTTGATACAAATTATGGATCTTCAGTTTCTTTGCGCGTAATCGGACGATCTCCGTCTCTTCACTCGTGACAATGGCGGTGACCAATCCTGCGTACCGCAGCAGCGTCAATCCCATTCCGTCCCGAGTGCAGAATTTTTTCTGTTCAATACCGTCTTCACCGTAATACATCCCCGCATCGGTCAGCACTCCGTCTACATCGGTGCAGAGCAAACGGATCTTCTGAAGCCGGTTCTTGATACTCTTTGTGAGCGCCATAATATTCCTCAGGTCATTTTCATTTGCTGAGAATCGCCGAGCGAATCTCCGTCAGGATAAAAAAAAAGACCCGCAGGAGAGGCGGGTCGTGAACGTCAGATCATTTCAGCAGCATCATCTTGCGTGTCGCGGTACTGTTCCCGCTCTTCAATTGATAGAGATATAATCCGCTCGCCAAAGAGGTGCCGTCGAACTTCACGGAATAATTTCCGGCCTGCATCTGCTGATTCAGAAGCATGGAGACCTCTCTGCCGAGAATATCGAACACTCTCATCTCAACGTGTCCGGAGAACGGCAGCCGTACTTCGATGGTGGTGGAGGGATTGAACGGATTCGGATAGTTCTGTGATAATTCGAACTCCGCCGGCACCGAGGCCTGCGAAATCACCGACAAGGGGACAAAGTTCGCCAGTTTCTTTGCTGCCGGAAGTGTATACCGATAGAGGAGAGATTGTTTCCCCGTTGCGATGATCCTTCCGTCCGCATTCGGTGCATTGATACCGAAATCATTGTCGATCGCCACGACGATGGTCGAGTCGTTCTCAATGGCGATCCCTTCCGGTTTGTCGTACAATTGATTCCAGCCGTTCGCCAGAAGATCCAGGAGATGTGATTTCTTCACGGGAACAATTCCTTCCTTCGCCAGCCCGGCGGAATCCGTGAGCTGTTCAAGGGTCGTATCGTTGTTCGCCGTGTACCATTCCTTCACGATCGGTGTCGCACCGGCGATGCTGATGCGGAACAGATTCTTTTTGTTCGTGAACACGCCGGAGGCACTTCGTTCTGCATGTTCGACGACAACGAAGTCCGTATTGTTGATCGCTGCCAGGTCGCCGACCTTCCAGTCGGAAAGACGAATACTGCCGGTCTTGTTCTCGAATACATACGCATAGATCTTCGTCTGTCCGGAAACAGGATCGAGTTCCAGCAGACGGCCGATGCGGCTGTTGTCTCCCGCAGTCTTCGACGGATTATACATCGGGGACTGGATGATGGAATAGATCTTTCCGTTCGGTGTGCGCGCAACACCTTCGAATCCGCGGTTCGCACGGCGGTATTTGAAGATGGAGTCGATCGGCGTGTTGTTCGCATCCGCAGCGGTGAATGGCCGGTACCGTTTCAGGATCTGTGCATTCGCATCGGTATTCCAGACGGATGAACCGTACTCATCGCAGAACCACAGTGTGCCGCCCGCACCGATTGCTACGCCTTCCAGATCGATCCCCCACTCATCCGGTGTGAGAGTGGATGTAACGAGTGTGTCGTTATAGGCGATCTCTCCGGTGCCGCCGAAGCCGGAAGGATTCGGCAGTCCCGAAACAAAGGAACCATTGGGACGCTTCAGTTCTTTGGTGGAGATGATCTGTACCGAATCACCGGCGAGTTTTATGCGGTGAAGTTTGGGCGCATACGAAGGAGCAAGAAAATAAATTCCGCCGTTATAATCTGCGTTCGGTCCCCGATCAGAAACGACATAGAATTCATTTGGTGAGTAGGGAATGGACGCAAGTCCTGAGAATCCGCCTTCAAGGACATTGATGCCCTGCTTGGCGGTGATCATTCCCGGATTTTTCCACACGAAAGAATCGACCTTCGCTTCATAGACCGGTTTCTGTGTCTGAAAGAGCGAAACTGTACCGCTGATCTCGTTGGCAACGATCACCAGTCCGAGTCCGGTGGGACTGTTCTGTGGTGTGACAAAAAGGATCCCTTCCGGACCGAGGTCGCCGATCGTATTGACCGTTCCGGCACCGGGAGTCTGTGCAAAATCTCTGTTGTTGATGTACTGAATATATTTTGGCGCAGCAGGATTGGTGATGTTATAGACGATGATCCCGCCGATGCGTTCGAAGCCAATGTAGGCATAGATGCTGTCGCCGATCGTTCCGATGGTCAGCGCTTCCGGTTCGGGACCTTTGGCAGTACTGCGGCTGTCGAAGGTATTATTGGTATTGCTCACATTGAAAAAGGAAGGATAGAGGGTCGAAGTGATCTTCTCGAATTCGTTGCCGCTGTCGAAGACCAGTGTGCCGCTTGCGGTCCAAATGGAGAATGACCGTCCGCCCAAACAGAACAACGAATCATAATCGCCGTCACCGTCGCCGTCGCCGAGCGATTTTGTCACAGTGAGTCTGCCGAGTTTATGATTCAGTTTCAACGAATCACCGATGGGGAAACGAATTGTATCAAGGTTCAAGGTGCTTACCCGTGCTTCTTCGGCATATCCTGCATAATCCCGAGAATCACCTTCGTTCGCAGTAACAATATACGTTTGTCCATTCACTCTATAGGATGCGATGGCATCCGGAAGGTACATGCCGAACACCGGCCAGTTCGCCAGATTGATCGCTCCGCCGGTCCTCGCAGCATTATCTCGGTCACTCACATCCAGTGAATTGTTTGCAAGCAGATGATTCTTGAATCCGAGCGGTTTCACGGACAATAATGTTGCATCGCTGATTCGGATGATCGCCAGAGCGTTATTCTCCTGCAGCGTTACCCATGCGGTATCGCCCCATGTGGTGATATATTCAGGTTCAAAGTCCTTTGCGGCAGTGGCGTTCGGTCCGTAAATGCGGATTCCCTGCGCTTTCAATTGTGCTTCCTGCCCGTTCAGCGAAGTGAACGTCACATGCTGCACTGTTGCCGACATCACTCCGGAGGAAATATCGATGATGCTGACCGAACCTTCAGGATCGTTCGTGTATGATGCGTTCGGTTCTCCTTCGTTTGCGACGAGCACTTTTGTTCCGGACTGTGAGAATGTGAGCATGTCCGGAAGCGTACCGACGGTGATCTGATTGAGGAATGTTCCGTTCGTGTCGAAGAAAAGGACTTTTCCCGGCTGAGGATTGATCACGCCGGAATCTCCCACCGCAACCGCAACGATCCCGTTCCGTACGGCAACGCTGTTGGCGCCGGCAGCACCGGGATAATGCGTTTTGAACGTCACTTGTTTCACCCGCACAGGATTCTTCGGATTGACGATGCTGACGATGTCCAGCGTATCCAGATTTCCGCGGATCACATACAGCTGTTGTGTTGCAGGATCGTGAGCTACGATCTCCGCCGAACTGATATTGTACGAGCCCGTTCGATATGTGCCGAGCAGATCCAGAGTGCCTCGGGATTGCGGGACGACGAACACTGCAGCAATAAACAGCGATATGAATACCTTCAGTACAGTTCTCTTCATTCTTTACTCCGGACAATAGAAAAAATAGGTTAGATACAGCGGCAAAAGATACCACGAACTTGTTATCTGACGGTGACGTAAGTGTTAAGACGGGATAATGAAGAGGTGAAGATACGGTGAAGAGGGAAATGGAACCAGGGTGATGTCACTGCGCCGGTCAATACATAACGAGTGATCACCGATGGACGGATGATGAGATCTGATGGATCCGGCGCAACGGCGGGACGGTGATATTGATATGATCGATCTCTTTTTTTTCTACGGTCAATACATGGAACCGATGTTCTCCCAGTTCATTGGTGAACATCGTCCCGCCGGCATTCAGGAATTTGATATCCTTACGGGTATACCGGTGATGGTGATGAACATGCCCATGCAGCACTTTCGAGACCGATGAGGAACGGAATATTTTGAACAAATGCTTTTTATTCCGGAGTTTCATCGTACTCGATTCGATGGCGTGCCATAATCGCTCCAAGTGACCGGCGGATCCCTTCGATTCCAACTTATTGAAATGATGATGGATCAGTATGAGGATGGTCTTTCCTTTCAGCATCTCTCCCGAGAGGATCTCATCGAGTTTCTTCAATTGCTGCTTCTCCACTTCACCGTTGGAGCCGAGCGGATTCTTCAGTGTATTCCACTCCGCCACCGAATTGATCCCGACCAAGGCGACATCCCTGATGATCTTCACGAACGGAAAGATGGATGTGCCGGAAACATACTTGCATCCCTCGAATGTCTCGCGGAAAGCACTGTAGAATTCCTTCACTTTGGACTGATAATCGGTCTTTTTGCAGAATCCGGGAAACGTCAGCACATCTTCGGCATAATAGGGACCGCCGAAGATATCATGATTTCCGATCGTAACGGTAAGTTTGGACGGATCGAAAAAACCGCTTTCTTTCAGGATGGAACGTGCATGAGCGAATTCTTTCGGACGGGCCTGATTGGTGATGTCTCCGGTGATGACGATGTGATCGACCGCGAGGGTCTTGCAGGTGTGAAGGATCTCGTAGAACATCTCGGTCCGTTCCGGAAAATGGTCCGGACTGAGATGGAGATCGGAAAGATGGGCAATTCGCATTTCTGGATTCTCGGTCGATGACGGGGACAAGATACATCCTGTTTGTCATGAAGAGATTATGCGAATGTTATCGTACGGTGATGGAACTGAATTGTGTAACTGATGGTTCGGCGCGGCGAAGCATACATGCTCATATTGAACATGCTTCGACTCGCTGCGCTCGTTCAGCATGACTATTTTTTTTCGTACCATCCTTTGTGTGGCCTGCTTACCGTTTGCGCAGTTGGCTCACCACGGCGGTCACGCGGAACACTTCTTCGAAGAGTTCTTTCTTCCGGTCGGCTCCCCAGAATTCTATCTCAAGGTCCTTTTGCTTCTTTGCGGCGATCTGCAGCAGGAGTCGTTTTCCTGAAATCTTCACCTTCACATCCGAGATCTTGCCGCTGTGCGTCCTGTCCAGACCGTCCGCAATACGGAGAATGGCGGAGAGCTTTATGACGGTCTGCTGATCTTCCATCGAGAGCAGGCGGAAGCCTTCATGTTTCAGTTTGGGATGACTTTTTCTGTGATACCGTGCGACGTTGGCGATGATCTCTTTCTCGTTCTCGGTAAAGCCGAGCAGTTCGCCGTTCTTGATGATATAGTATGAATGACGGTGATGGAGCGCGTGCGAAACGGCAAGTCCTATTTCGTGAAGCAGTGCCGCCGCTTCGAGATATTCGCGTTCTGCGACCGAAAGTTTGTGGAGTTTCTTCGTCTGATCGAAGATGCGCAGGGCAAGGTCCGCCACCTGTCGGCCGTGTTTGATCTCGTTGTGGAACTGCTGCGAAAGATGGAGCACGCTGTTGTAGCGGATGTCGGACAGATGATGGAATGACGGACGCTGGACCGATTTCTCCATCGTGTCGAGGATGATCCCTTCGCGCAGCGCAAATTCCGAACAGGTGAGGGTATTGATGCCGAATTCTTTGAATGTCTGTTCAAGGATGATCGCACCGGCGGGAATAATATCTGCGCGTGATTGGTCGAGTCCTTCGATCCGCACACGGTCCTCGGAGTATTCGTTTGACAGGATCACTTCAACTGCGGCCGTCAATTCCTTCGCGGTGAAGCGGACGTTGTTCAGTGATTGTTCATTCCGTTCATCGCGTGCAGCAAGGATGATCTTTGCAAGATTCAGGATCGTTCCCGAACTGCCGATCACCTGCTGATAGTCGAACTTTCCGATCTCGCGGACGATGGGAGCGAGCATACCGCGCACGTACTTCCGGCATTCTTTGATCCCTTTTTCCGTAACGTGTCCAGATGGGAAGAAGCGTTCCGTCAATCGTACAGCACCGAGCTTGATGCTGTTACCGGAGAGGATCTTCTTTTTATGGCCGACCACATATTCCGTGCTTCCGCCGCCGATGTCGATGCAGAGAACTTTTTTGTTGAACACGGGGAGCGCCTGCACCACACCGAGATAGATGAGGCGAGCTTCTTCCGCACCGGATGCGACCTCGAGTTTGATCCCCGCTTCGGTCCGTGCACGGCGGATGAATTCATCCTGGTTCATTGCTTCGCGGACCGCGCTCGTTGCGATAGCGCGGATCGGAGCGTTGAATGCGCCGGCGATCTTTTTGAACAAACGCAATGCCTGAATGCCGCGGGCCATCGCCTGTTCCGAAAGATATTTCATATCCGTGGAACCGGAACCGAGCCGCACCAGTTCTTTTTCCCGTGCGAGCGTTCGGAACTGTCCGGTGGACGGGGAATACTCCACCACAATAAGATGGAACGAATTCGTTCCGGCATCGATCGCAGCCAGCGTTCTTTTGTTCGAAGAAATTCTTTTCATGTGGGAATATACTGAAGTACGGTGTACAATAAAAATAGAACGCTCGGAATTGTTACCGCTTTTTCGGCGCGATCATCCGGAGGATCTTCGGGGGAATACTGAACAGGAGTGTTGAGCGGTTCGGCTGCTCCGTTGAGTAGTCGATGCAGATGACCGATCCCTTCTTTACAAGGATGGAACCGCTCTTCTGCTGAAGGACGAACGAAAGGAATCGTCCCAGACTCGGTTCATGACCCACCAGAACGACCGTGGGATGATCCTCATATTTTTTCAGCGTCTGAATGATATCGTTCGCTTTATCATCCGGAAGCAGACCGTCATCCGGTGCGACGGCGATATCGGAGGAATTCTGCGATGCGATGATCTCGGCAGTGGCGAATGCCCGTTTGAGAGGACTGGTCACAACGGTGAAGGATGAGGGGAGAAATGCGCTCATCCCTTTCACATTCGCTTTCATCTTTTTGATCCCGTCCTTGGTGAGAGGACGGTCATCGTTCGGATAGAACTTCTTTCCCCGTTCCTCGGCGATGGCGTGACGGACGATGAATAATCTCATGCTAAATACTCGCCGATAGTATGCAGAACGTTCTTTTTATGCAATGGTTCGACGCGTCCCGATGCCCTTTGGCTTCGCTCAGAGTGGCATCGGGACTTGCTCACCATGACTGGTCTGCTAGTTTTGTGT
>JBMOHT010000112.1:0-12719 GCA_049317705.1 Bacteroidota bacterium
CTCGGTATCGGTGATGTGCGTGTGCATACCACCGAACATGTGCTTGCCGCGATCGTCGGTCTGCTGATCGATAATATCATCATCGACATCGACGGTATCGAACCGCCGATCGGTGACGGAAGTGCGAAGCCGTATGTGGAAGTGCTGCAGGAAGCAGGATTCGAGATGCAGGATGCCCCGAAGGATTATCTTGTGATCGATCAGATGGTGGAATACAAGGATGAGAAACGCGGAGTGCATATCGTTGCTTTGCCGACCGATGACTTCCGCATGACCGTGATGGTGGATTATAACAATCCTGCTCTCGGCAGCCAGCACACCGGTATCTTCAATCTTGAGCAGGAATTCGTTCCCGAATTCTCTATGTGCCGCACCTTCTGCTTCCTCCATGAAGTAGAACAGCTCCGCGAAGCAGGACTCATCAAAGGCGGTTCGCTTGATAATGCCATCGTCATTGCTGACCGTGACCTTCCGGATGAGGAGCTCCGCCGTGTTGCGGATAAGCTCGGTATCAAAGAATCGATCTTCCTCGGCGGACATGGTCAGCCGATCAACAACAAAGCGCTCCGCTTCAAGAATGAACCGGCCCGTCACAAACTGCTCGATATGCTCGGCGATCTTGCGCTGATCGGCGTTCCGCTGAAAGGCCACATCCTTGCCGCCCGTCCGGGACATGCAGCGAATGTTGAATTCGCAAAGGTCGTCCGGAAATTATATCAGCAGAAGAAGATCGTTAAGAAATATCAGCATGAGAAGAAACAGGGAGTTGTTTTTGACGTCAACGCCCTTCAGCGTATCCTTCCGCACCGATATCCCTTCCTGCTGGTGGACAAGATCACCGAATTCAAATTGGGTGAACGTTGTACCGGCGTGAAGAGTGTCTCCATGAACGAACACTTCTTCCAGGGACATTTCCCCGGTGCCCCGGTGATGCCCGGAGTTCTGATCATCGAAGGAATGGCGCAGACCGGCGGCATCCTTCTTCTTGACGGTTCCGATACCAATGACAGACTCGTGCTGTTCATGGGGATCAACAATGCGAAATTCAGGAAACAGGTCGTACCCGGCGATCAGCTGGTCTACGAACTGACATTGATCAACCGCCGCAGCAAAGTATGCACCATGCGCGGTGAAGCGTTCGTGGACGGACAGCTGGTCTGCGAAGCGGAGATGATGGCAACCATCGTCGACCGTCCGAAAATGCCTAACCCATAACTCGTATGTCACTTCAGATCCATCCCACCGCGATCGTCAGCGGAAAAGCAGAATTGGCGGACGGCGTCGTCGTCGATCCGTATGCCATTATTGAAGACGATGTCATCATCGGCGAGGGGACCTATATTGGTCCTCACACGCTCATTGCCAACGGCGCCCGTATCGGGAAGAACTGTAAGATCCATAACGGTGCAGTCGTTTCCACCGCACCGCAGGACCTTTCGTATAAGAACGAGCCGACCTATTTTGAGCTCGGCGATAATTCCACGATCCGTGAGTTCTGCACGCTCAACCGCGGGACCACGAAGCAGCATTTCAAATCGTCCGTCGGCAGCAACTGTCTGCTGATGGCCTATGTGCACGTTGCGCATGACTGCGTTATCGGGAACAATGTGATCATCGCAAACTCCGTGCAGATGGCCGGGCACATCACGATCCAGGATTCCGCGATCATCGGCGGACTTACTGCGATCCATCAGTTCGTCAACATCGGTGCCCATACGATGGTCGGGGGACATTTCCGCGTTCCGAAGGACATTCCGCCGTATATCATCGCCGGTGGATGGCCTGTCTCATTTGAACGGCTGAACATCATCGGTCTGCGCCGTCGAGGCTTCACAAAAGAAGCATTGGATGCACTGAATGATGCGTACCGCATCCTCTATCTTTCAAAATTGAATGTGAGCCAGGGTGTGGAGAAGATCAAAGAGACAATGACGATCACTCCTGAGATCCAGAAGGTGCTTGATTTTATCGCTGCATCAAAGCGCGGTATCATCACAGCGCGTCGGCATGCGTCGAGCGGTGAATAAGTGAGTATGGTTCCGTCGGACCCGCAGCGGTGGGAGTATTGTGATTCCGGTGTGAATACCGGAGCATACAATATGCGGTTCGACATGGACCTTGCCGAACGTCTGCTGCGCGGAGAGATCCTTCCGACACTCCGCATCTATGGATGGAGACCGTGGGCAGTCTCACTCGGCTACAATCAATCCGAGAACGACATCGATCTGAAACGCTGTGCTGAATTCGGTTACGATGTTGTCCGCCGTCCTACCGGAGGTAGAGCGATCCTCCATTCCAATGAACTGACCTACTCCGTTGTGATGCCGGCTGACGGCCGCGGGATCACGGAGATCTATTCACTCATCAGTAAGGCACTGGTCTCCGGTCTTTCAACGATCTGTTCCGACATCTCGTACGAAACATCTCAGCCGAATTTCCAAACATTGTATAAACGGCAGGAATCGATCCCGTGTTTCTCCGCTTCCGCCCGGTATGAGGTGCAGATCAACGGAAAGAAACTTGTCGGGAGCGCACAGCGCAGATTCTCTTCTTCCGACGGTCCTGAGGTCGTGCTGCAGCATGGTTCGATCCTTCTCGGACCCGAACACCGGATGCTTGCGGAGATCCTTCGTGTGAGTGATGAAGAGATACGGACGAAGATCACGAATGATATTGAGACGAAGACCATCGATCTTTCCACTGCAGTCGGCAGGACCGTAACGTTCGAGGAGGCAGCGGCTGTATTGAAGCACGGATTTGAAAGGACGATGAACATCCATTTTGAAAAAACGATCGGAGCATCGCTATGAGTACGCAATCATCAGCATCGGAATATAAACGGATCACCACAAAGACCATTCTTGCAATGAAGAAGAAGCGGGAGAAGATCGCGATGCTGACAGCGTATGATTATACCACGGCCAGGATGCTCGATGAATCGGGCATTGATGTGATCCTTGTCGGTGATTCGGTCGCGAATGTGTTCCAGGGGCTCGAAACGACCATTCCTGTGACTGTTGATGAGATCATCTATCATACCAAAGTGGTCCGCCGCGGAGTGAAACGCGCGATGCTAGTCGCTGATATGCCGTTCATGTCGTATCAGGTGGATATCAAGGAAGCGGTGAGGAACTGCGGACGTATGCTGAAGGAATCCGGCGCTGAAGCAGTGAAGATGGAAGGGGGGAAACGGATCGTACCGCTCATCGAACAGCTGGTGGATATCGGTATTCCTGTGATGGGACATCTCGGATTGACACCACAATCCATCTATAAATTCGGTACGTATGAGGTCCGTGCGAAAGAGACCGCTGAGGCGCAGCAATTGATCGCCGATGCGAAAGCGTTGGATAAAGCGGGAGTATTTGCTATCGTCCTTGAAAAAATTCCGGACGGACTGGCGGCGAAAGTGACCAAAGCAGTTTCTTGCGCAACTATTGGTATCGGCGCAGGTCCTGCGTGCGACGGTCAGGTTTTGGTGACGAATGATATGCTGGGAATGAATGAACAGTTCCGTCCAAGATTCGTCCGTCAATATGCCAATCTCACCGATTCCATGCGGAATGCATTCAAATCGTACAGTAGTGATGTTAAAGGGAAGAAATTTCCGACGAAAAAGGAGAGTTACTAATTTTTTCCTTGACTAATTATTTTTAGGATCGTATATTGGAAACGCTGGATACGATAAAAGTTTCCTAATAAAATAGCCGTTATTACGGCTATTTTTTGATACTTATGGAAACTTAAAAAAATATAAAAGTTTCCAACCTTAAAGGACTATAATGGAAGTGATCACAGAGCACGAACCCAAAGAGCGGATACTCGACCTGGCAAAGGATCGATTTTTTAAGAATGGATTCAACAAGGTCACTTTGGATGAATTGTCGGGTGAACTCGGTATCAGTAAGAAGACGATGTATAAATTCTTCCCGAGCAAAGAAGATCTCGTAAAAACTGTCGTTTGGATGGTACTCCATCACATTGAAAAAGAGGTCCACCGAATTACCACCGAGAATAAACCGTTCGTGCACCGTTTGGCGGACCTGATCCTCTTTATCGGAAAGACAGTCGGACGATTTAGCAAATCCTTCCAGCAGGATATGAAACGATTTGCGCCGGTCATCTGGGCTGAAGTGGAGAAGTTTCGCCGGGAACGTATCCTTGCAAAGGTCAACGAGATGATCCGTCAGGCAAAGACGGAACACGTGTTCCGCAGCGATATTAATGACGAAGTGCTGGTGATGATGCTGTCGACATGTTTCCAGTCGATCCTCACTCCTGAGGTGCTAGCAGAGCACTCCTTCTCACCGAAGGAAGCGATGTTCACCATTTTCCACGTCATCTTCGAAGGCGCATTGACGGAAGAAGCCAGAAAAGAATTCCTGAACTATGAAATTACCATTCTGTAAAGAGGAACATATGTCCATGAACAATCAACAATCACCATTTCCCGGCAGAGCGAAACGATCGTTCCTGCTCATCGGCATCATTATCGGACTGGCATCGTTCGCCGGATGCGGAAAAGAAAAAGCAGAGATCGAATCCAGCGGGATACTCGAAGCCGTGGAAGTGAATGTCTCATCCAAAACATCGGGTCAGCTCCTATCGCTCCGCGTGAGTGAAGGAGCTCTCGTCCGGCAAGGGGATACTCTCGCCGTGATCGACCATGAGACACAGCAGCTGCAGCTGCTGCAGGCACAGGCGGGTGTGGATCTTGCGGAAGCGCAGTTGCAATTGCTGAAGAACGGCGCTCGGATCGAGGACCTGCAGTCCGCGGAAGAAGCTGTGAGACAGACCGAATCCTCATTTCGAACGGCGAGATCCGACTTTGAACGGATCAAAGAACTCTATACCACGAACTCCGTTTCCAAGAAACAATATGAGGATGCGGAATCACGATTGACCATTACGCAGGCGCAGTACAATTCCGCAAAGCAGAATCATCAGAAACTGCAGCGGTTCGCAAGAACGGAAGACCTCAGTGCGGCGAAGGCACGCGTTGAACAGGCCAAAGCTCAGGCGAATCTGATCAGGAAACAGATCGCCGATTCGTACATCCTTGCTCCTGTATCCGGGACGGTCACTTATAAACCGGTCGAAGTGGGTGAACTGATCGGAATGGGTGCAGTGGTCGTCCGCATTTCCCGTCTTGAAAAAATGGAACTGATGATCTACGTGAACGAGACGGAACTCGGGAAAGTGAAGATCAACGGAACAGCGGATGTTGTGATCGATACATTCCCGGAGAAGAAATATCCTGCAACGGTCGTCTATATCTCCCCGGTTGCAGAATTCACTCCGAGGAACGTGCAGACGAAAGATGAACGGACCAAACTCGTCTTCGGTGTGAAGCTCGAAGTGGAGAATGCGAACGGTGAACTTAAATCCGGCATGCCGGCGGATGCATTCCTTCAATGAGTATGGATCACGCGCTGGAGATACGGTCCGTCACCAAATCGTTCGGCGATATCGTCGCTGTCAATAATTGCTCATTGACGATCGAACGGGGCGAGATGTTCGCGCTCGTCGGACCGGACGGTTCGGGTAAGACGACGACCATTCGTATGCTGTGCGGCATTGTTCAGCCGTCCGGCGGTGAATTGACCGTGCTGGGATACAATGTGCAGACGCAGAAAGATGAAGTGAAGAAGAGGATCGGTTATCTTTCGCAAAAGTTCTCACTGTACGGTGATCTGACCATCGACGAGAACATCGAATTCTTCGCGGAGATCCATGGTCTGTATGACTACAAGGACAGACGGAATGAACTGCTGGAATTCACCCGCCTTACGCCGTTCCGTGACCGCCTTGCAGAGAAACTTTCCGGCGGAATGAAACAGAAACTGGCGCTTGCCTGCACGCTTATCCATACTCCTGAGATAATATTTTTAGACGAGCCGACGACCGGTGTCGACCCCGTCTCCCGCCGTGATTTCTGGAAAGTCCTCGCCGCATTATTGAAGACCGGTATCACCATTGTCATGACGACACCGTATCTGGATGAAGCGGAACGGTGCAGCCGTGTTGCGCTGATGAACGACGGTGCGATCCTTATGACGGACACACCGGCGAATCTGAAGAAGGTAATGAACGGTCAGGTTGTGGAGATCGTCTGTTCAGATATCAGAAGATCTTTTGCATTGATGAAGAAGCATATCGCGGTCAAAGAAGTGCAGGCATTTGGTGACAGACTGAATATCGTCATCGATTCCGCTGAACGGTCGATGCCGGTCATTCTCTCGAATCTGCAGGAGCACTCGGTCACCGTGACGGATTGGCGTGTGATCAAACCGTCCCTGGAGAATGTCTTCATCTCGCTTCTGTCGGAGGCCGGGAAATAATGAATACCATCGAAGTAGAACAGTTAACAAAACGGTTCGGCGATTTTTACGCCGTGGACCATATCAATTTTGAAGTGAAACAGGGGGAGATCTTCGGTTTTCTCGGTGCGAACGGTGCCGGAAAATCGACGACCATCCGTATGCTGTGCGGACTGCTCTCATCCACCGAAGGGACCGCCCGTGTCGGAGGATTCGACATCAACCGCCAGCCGAACAAGGTCAAAGAGAGTATCGGATACATGTCCCAGAAGTTCTCGCTGTATGAAGATCTGACCGTAGAAGAGAATATCAATTTCTTCGGACGTGTCTACGGACTTTCGAACAACGATCTTGCGGATAGAAAACAATGGGTACTTGATATTGCAAACCTTCATGGAAGAGAGAATAGTATCACAAAAACGCTCAGCGGCGGCTGGAAACAGCGGCTTGCATTGGGCTGCGCCGTGCTGCATCGTCCTCGCATCGTCTTTCTGGATGAACCGACGAGCGGTGTCGATCCGGTGATGCGCCGCCGTTTCTGGGAACTGATCAACGACCTTTCAGCAGACGGTGTGACGGTGCTGGTGACGACGCATTTTTTGGAGGAAGCAGAATACTGCAACGATATCATCCTCATCAATGCAGGGAAGATCATTGCAGGCGGAAGTCCCAAAGAACTGAAAGAGAACTATATCAAGCATCCCATCCTCGAGGTACAATGTTCTGATGTTGTGCAGGCGATGGAGAGGATCGAAACGGAACCCTGGGCAGTAGAGACATCGGTCTTTGGTTCAAGTCTTCACGTGAATGTGAAGGATGAAACGGTCGCGAGGGAGAGGATCCGGTCCATTCTGTCTGAGAACAAGGTCGATCTCGTTTCGGTAGAACGGATCACACCGTCGCTTGAGGATGTCTTCATCTATCTTTTGGAACAGGAGTCGAAGAAATGACATTGATGCTCCGTCAGCTCCTTCCGATCATTAAAAAAGAATTCCGTCAGATCAAGAGGGACCGGAAGGTTCTGGTCATCCTCACAGTTGTCCCTGCAATGCTCCTGCTCCTGAACGGCTATGCGCTCAATTTCGACGTCCGTGATATTAAGATGGCGGTGTACGATGCCGAGAAGAGTTCACAAAGCAGGGAATTCGTCAACGGTTTCATCACGGCGGGATATTTCTCATACGTGAGTGATCTGAACGATTATGCGGATGCACAATCCTACATTGACGAAGGGAAAGTGAAGCTCGTCATGGTCATTCCGCCGGATTTCTCCAAAGAGCTGATCGCAGGACGGCAGGCAAAGATCCAAATGCTGGTGGACGGGATGGATGCGAATTCTGCAACGACCATCATCGGGTATGCGCAGGCGGTGACCCAACAGTATTCTCAAAAGATCATCATGCAGAATCTTTCGAAGATCGGCAGGAAGAGCTTCATTCCTGTCAGTTACGAAGCAAGGATCTGGTACAATCCTGAGATGAAGAGTGCGAAATTCCTTGTCCCCGGTCTGATCGCGTTCATCCTTGCCATCACCGGAGTGATCGCTACGGCACTCTCCATTGTGAAAGAGAACGAACGGAATACGATCGAGCAGATAGACGTTTCACCCATCAGACCGCTGAATCTCATTCTCGGAAAGATGATCCCATATGCGATCATCTCACTCGTTGCCGCCGCATTGGTCCTCATCGCTGGGTATTTCATGTTCGATGTAGTGGTGAAGGGGAGTCTGATCTTGTTGTTCCTTGCGACATTGCTGTTCGTCTGTGCTGCACTCGGTCAGGGACTGCTCATTTCCACTATCTCCGACAGTCAACAGGTGGCATTCCAGATCGCCACGGTCGTTTCGATGCTCCCCACGATGATCCTCTCCGGATTCATGTTCCCGATCCGGAGCATGCCGCTGTTCCTGCAGATCCTCTCCAATGTCACTCCGGCGAAATTCTATCTTGTGATCATGCGCGGTATCGTCCTGAAAGGGGTCGGCGTGGAGGCATTCTGGGACCAGATCATCTATCTGATGATCTTCATTACGATCGTCGTAACCATCAGCATCAAACGGTTCAAAAAACATTCGGTATGATATGAACCTGAAACGATTGATAGCACTCACTCAAAAGGAATTCGCGCAGTTCTTCAAAGATAAACGGCTCCTTCCGATCATCTTTGTTGCACCTGTCCTTCAGCTTGTCTTTCTCGGGTTTGCCGCTTCGCTCGATGTAAAGAATATTACTTTCGTCCTGTGTGATCTGGATAAGACAAGCGAGAGCAGAGCATTTGCCGAACTCTTCACGAACTCCGGATATTTTACCATGTCGCACTCCACGGAAGACTACGGTTCTGTCCGGAAGTATCTCGACAACAGCGTAACGGCGATGGCGCTCGTCATTCCCCCGAAATTCGGCGACCATATTCTGCGGAAGGAAACAGCCGATATTCAATTATTGTTCGACGGAAGTGAAGGGAATTCCACGGCGATCGCGGCAAGCTATGCAGGACAGATCATTACGCGGTACTCACAGAATACACTTATCAACGCCGTTGGAATGCCCCGTTCCATCGGAGGAGTGACGGCCGAATCTCGTGCGTGGTATAATCCAACGCTCGTCAGCAGGAACTTTATGGTTCCCGGAGTGCTGGTACTTATTCTCTTGATCACTACGATGAATCTTACCTCGATGGCGATCGTGAAGGAGAAGGAGATCGGAACGATGGAACAACTGCTTGTCACCCCTCTTCGTCCCGCTGAGATGATCCTCGGGAAATTGATCCCGTTCACTATCATCGGCATGCTCAATGTGACCATGGTGATGCTGGTGATGCGGTTCGGATTCGGCATTGAGATACGAGGGAGTATCGGATTGCTCTATTTGTTGACAGGATTCTTTCTGCTGACTTCGCTTGGACTCGGCCTGTTCGTTTCCACTATCTCAAAGACCCAGCAGCAGGCGATGATGATCGGGATGTTCTTTGTGATGCAGCCGATGATGTACATCTCCGGATTTGTCTTCCCGGTCGAGAACATGCCGACCGTGCTCCAGTGGATATCCTATCTGATCCCGATGAAATATTATCTTGTCGTGATCCGTTCGATCATTCTAAAGGGAGTGGGGATCCAGCACCTCTGGTTCGAAGCGATGATGCTGCTGGGCATGGGAGTTGTTGTCCTGACGGCAAGCGTCATGCGGTTCAAAGAGAAGATCGATTAAAGGATCGGGTAACCGAGTGAAAGATACACAACGATCGGTCCGAGCGTCAGCGGTTGTTCGAGCAGGTCGCGTCTGACATAGAAACTGCGGCCGACGGCAAAATTGATCGGGCCCGCCGGAGTGTCCAATGAAATGATACCGCCGATCCCATGATGGAAATCCTTCAGCCGGATATCCTCGCGCTGCGGCCAGATGCTGCCGAGATCATACCGTAGACGGAAATATGTATCCCAAATGACCTGGAAGGGGAATCGTGTCCGCAATTCCAGGCTCGTTAAAAAGATCTGCCTGCCCCGTGAATCATATTCCCGCAAACCGAAGAATGAATCCTCACCGCCAAGCGAGAACTGCTGACTCATTGGTACCGTCTGATCCCCGAATCCGATGATGACCTTCGGATGAAGTGTGAAGTTCTCATAGGAGGTATTTGTTTCATAGGCGAAGAAGATCTTGGAATACCCTACATCACCGACGACACCTTTCAATGAAGAGGTCGCTGTTTCCCAGGAAAAATTCGTCAGAGATCCTTTTCGTGCAAACGGATAACGGTCGCGGGAATCGATCGTCGATGATATGCGGAATGCCTGCAGCGTGAACTCTTCGGGATTATATCCCTTTCCGGAGATGAATTTTATCTCATCTGATTCCAGGCGGTATTCCAGATTGAAAATGCCGAACCGTTCCACCTGTTGACCGACCTGGAACGAGACACCATAGAGGATCTGACGATATTCACCTTCACGGGAACGGACGAATGCTTTTTTATTTGTGCGGAGCGGGTCAGTGTAATACGTATAAATATCGCGGAGATCGTAATACGCATCCATATTGAATGTCAAATATGAATTGAATATCCGGTTCGCCTGAAAGTCCAGCACATATTTCCTGTTCCTGAGTCCTCCGGCAAAGCTTGCCCCGATCTCCGTTGCCGTTCCCAACAAATTCTCATTCCGGAATTCAAGCGACGGCTGCACATTCCGCTCGTTATCGACCCTGAATCCGAGCCGCGAGACGTCTGTTGCTTTCTCTTCCAGCTGGATCGTGACCACCGGCCGATCCTGTTCATAACCGACATCCATCAGCACCTGTTCAAAGAGGTTCGTTCCGTACAGATTGAGCAGGGCCTGTCTTCCTTTATCAACGGTAAAGATATTCCCGTCTCGGAAGCCGAGTTCTCTCCAGATCACCCAGTCCCGTGATGTCTCTTTTCCTTTCAGATAGATCTTGTAGATCGATCCTTCGTGGATCTGCATCGAAAGCATGCCCGACAATGTGTCGAATGTTTTGGATTGGATCCGTGCGAGCGAATAGCCCTGATTCCGGTATAAACCGAGCATACGCTCGACGGCATCATCGAGGTTCGGTGAGTTGAACGGAACACCGATCAGCAGGTTGAACGGGGCGGAGAGCTCGTCCGATTCGATCAGTGTATTACCCGAAAAAGAGACACCGCGCAAGGTCGGATTAAGGATACTGTTGATGCGGAGGTCGGCGGACTTATCCGAGATGCTCAATTCGCCGGAAACCTGGCGATACATCCCGGTCTCATACATTTTAGAGATCTGCTCGCGCAGCGCAGGAATGGAAGTTGATGGCACAGCAGTGTACGGAGTAAAAAAGGATGAATCATCCGTCGATGATGAATAGCTGACGGTCTGAAGTTTGAATGAAAAGTTAGAGAGAGGCGATGCATCGATGAGTGCGCTCCGTTTTCGCGCCTCGATACTGTCAATGATCGCCCCGATCATATTCCGCGCTGCAGCGGCCCCTTGTTTCTTGACGAATGAAAGGTTAGAAAAATCGAGAGTGGGATATGCGCCAAGATCCGGTGTGATGACGATCGTTGCACTGTCCAATGCTTTTCGGTTCTTCTCCTGCGCCATGATATTCACGATCTGGTCCGTCACTTCCCACGGATAATTCAATTGCGAAGCGGTGCGCAGCGGACTGACGACATTCACGGCAATGATGATATCCGCTCCGAGTTTTCGAGCGACATCCACTGGAATATTCGAGATGAGTCCGCCGTCTGTCAGTTCGAGTGTATCCTTCTTCAGCGGGTTGTAGAGCAGGGGAATGGAGATGCTTGCCCGGAGTGCTTCGGAAAGATTTCCCGAAGAGAAGACAACCTGCTGTCCGCTGATAATATCAGTGGAGACACAACGGAAAGGGATCTTCAGATCATTGAAATCGTTGACGGGATGGTACAGACTCTGCAGGGTCAATTGGTTGATGAAATTGGTCAGGCGTTGACCGCTGGAAAGTGCAGAAGGCAGGATCGGCCGGAGTCCGTCAAAACGAACGGATAATTGTTTTCGGTCCGCCGCGACCTTGTGGGAGAGATAGAGATCTTTTCGTTCATTATCCTGCGTCAAAGAGAGGACGTAATTCCAGTCGGTGGTATCAACAAGAGCATTGAGTTCATCCGTGGAATACCCCGAAGCATAGAGTCCCCCGATGATCCCTCCGATGCTTGTGCCGACAATATAATCGATCGGTATATGATTCCGTTCAAGTTCCTTGATCACCCCGACATGTGCTACACCGCGTGCACCGCCGCCGCTCAAAACCAGGCAGACTGTCGGACGTTTGATCTTACGGAACTGTACCGAAAAACCGGTGTCACTTTTCTGTTCCGCAAAGAACGGCGTGATGGTGAGCTTCTTCGCCTGGCCTTCCGCGTGAAAGGATACGATGAAGATCAGGAAAAATATGCTCAAAAAATTTATGAACCTGCTGTATTTTGCCATGGGTTGTTCTAAAATATAAGGAAATCGGGCAAAATATGCGCGTTTTTTCAGGTGCGCGAGCAATCCTCAGCAGAAGATAACTCTATGCGTTTTGTCACATACTTTAAACAAAAATCTTGTACTTTAATACCATACGTAATCACAATAAAGGGGATAATCGAATGAAATCAACGAATATGAATGAACTGCGAAAGAAACAGAATGCTGCTATGTTCTTTAATATCGCTATCATGATCGCAAGTTTTACCATTGCGCTGATCGCTTTACCGCAGGAAATATTCTTCGTTGTCGCCGTCATTATCCTGTTCGCACTCCGTGAGATCGAAAAAGAGATCGATAAAACATCTCCACGACGATTCTCAATGATCTCAGGCCGGAAATAAATTTTGCTCCGATGATCGAATAAAGAGACAGCATTTGCTGTCTCTTTTCCTTTTTAA
>JBMOHT010000113.1:0-12619 GCA_049317705.1 Bacteroidota bacterium
GTGACGAACACGCGGTGGCCGGACTTCATCAGCGTCTCTTTGAAGAAGAGCGAAAGAGAGATGTCGTCGTCAACAATAAGGAATGTCAGCGGTTGTTCTGAATGTTTCAATGCCTATGCTTTCCCGAAACAGATGGTTGCGTTGGTGCCGCCGAATCCGAAACCGTTGGAGAGTGCGTAGCGGATCTCTTTCTTCCGTGCGACATTCGGCACATAATCCAGATCGCATTCCGCATCCGGATTCTCAAGATTGATCGTCGGAGGAATGATCCCTTCCTTCAGCGCCATCACGGTCAATGCCGCTTCCAGCGCACCGGCTGCACCGAGCAGATGGCCGTGCATGGACTTGGTGGAACTGACCATGAGTTTCTTCGCGTGGTCGCCGAAGAGACGTTTGATCGCTTTCGTTTCCGCCACATCGCCGAGTCC
Source organism: Bacteroidota bacterium (assembly GCA_049317705.1). Classification (GTDB taxonomy): domain Bacteria; phylum Bacteroidota; class Ignavibacteria; order UBA10030; family UBA8401; genus UBA8401. The sequence continues at coordinate 429 of JBMOHT010000113.1, forward strand.
GGTGGATGTGCCGTGCGCGTTCACATAATCAATGTCGCTCGGCTGCAGTCCGGCAGATTTTATCGCAAGCTTCATCGCCCGCATTGCGCCGTCTCCGTCTTCGGGAGGTGCCGTAAAGTGATACGCGTCCGCTGTCATTCCCACACCGAGAATGCGCCCATAAATTTTTGCGCCGCGCGCCTTCGCATGTTCCTCTTCTTCAATGACGAATGCGCCTGCTCCTTCGCCCATCACAAAACCATCCCGGTCTTTGTCGAACGGACGCGAAGCACGTTCGGGTTCATCGTTCCTTTTGCTCAAAGCCCGCGCAGCACAGAATCCGGCAACACCAATTTCCGTGATCGAGGCATCTGCACCGCCGACGATCATTGCATCCACTTCGCCCCGCTGGATAGCATGGAATCCATCCGCGATGGCATGATTACTTGTAGCACAGGCCGAGACGACACCGTAATTCAATCCTTTTGCGCCTGTTCGGATAGCCAGCATTCCGGAGGACATGTTGACGATGACCGAAGGAATGAAAAAGGGAGAGACCTGCCTGGGTCCGCCCGCTTCGAGCGCGACCGACGTGTGGCTGATACCGATCAGACCGCCGACACCGGAACCCATGATAATCCCTACCCGTTCGGCATTATCGGGGGTGATGGCCAATCCCGAATCAGCAAACGCTTCGAGTCCTGCCCCAACACCGAATTGAAGACACAGATCCCACCGGCTCACTTCCTTCGCATCGAAGTACTTCTTGGCGTCAAATCCCTTCACTTCTGCGGCGATATGAGTGACAAAACGTTCTTTTTCAAATTTGGTAATGTATCCGACGCCTGACTTGCCGGCGATCGCGTTATTCCACGATTCCTGCACGGTAAGACCAAGGGGGGAGATCAGACCCATTCCTGTGACAACGACATTTCGCATAAGGCACCCTGCTGTAAATTGTGATGGAAGATAGGAAAATTTTGTCCGCTGAACAAGAACGCCGACTGCGGCGGACCGCCTGTTCAACTGCGGAAATTATTACGGAAACCAACGCCATTTGTGACATTCCGCTTTAAAATAACGAACGCCGCAGAAGCGGCGTTCAACTGAACGGATCGTTCGGTATTACTTCGGCTGAGGCGCGTCCTTCTTCATGCCTTCTTTCTTCATCCCGTGTTTTTTCATCCCTGATTTTGCATGCATCGCGCACTTCTTATCCTTCGTGCAGTGCGGACAATCCTTCGCATCCATGGACATCTTCATTTCTTCGTGTTTCGACGTATCTTTTTTCGCCATATCCTGTGCGGAAAGAACGCCGAACGCGAGAACAACACAACAGACTGCAGTGATCATTGAACGCATACCGTACTCCTTGAAAAAAATTATTGGTGACAGTGAATTATGAACGTGTGTTCCGGTTGTATATTTTCCGGGTGTAATATCAATATCATCGCGGGGAAAGTCATCACGAAAGCGTCACATCGGTTACGGATGGGTATCGTTCATTCGCGTGTAATCGATGCCTGTGCCGTGACATCCGGTGCAGCCCGCTCCCCTATTCCCGGCAGGATAGGTCGCCGTACCGGACGGCGATGTTTCCGCCCAGACCCAGCCGTTGGCATCGGCATTCGCATCCCCGTTCTTCTTGAAAAGGAAGACATACGTGGTCAGTTGTTTGTTGGTGAACAATTCCTTCACGATGAGTGAGGAATCGGGAAATACGGTTCCGGCTTTCACCTTTCCGTTCGCATCGAGATATTTCGCAGCGATGGAATTGTACCGCGTGCGCAGGAATGCATCGGGATGTCCGGAGTTCCCCATTTTGGCGAGTGTGTCGGGACTATTCTTGTAGAAGGTGAATCCGGCGGAACTTTTCCCGAGCATATACAGTGCCGCTTCGGTGGTGGTGGATTGAGTGGACACGGGTGCAACAGGCGAGTCATCTTTTTTACAGCCGGCGAACACGCCGACGATGAACAGCAGCAATACGGTACTTCTCATTACGTTTCTCCTGATATAGTGAATGAACATAGAACAAGATACTCGGAACATATCACGGAATTATCACACGGAGATAAAGAAATGGTCTTCTACGTATAGAAAGGAAGGGCGAATGAGAAGGCGGTCCCTGCGTTCTTTGTGCTGCGGACAGAGATGGAGATATTGTGTACTTCGAGGATCTTCTTGACGATGGCAAGACCGAGTCCTGCACCGTCATTCTGGAACATATTTTTCTGGCTTCCTTTGTTATACCGGTCGAAGATGAGCGGAATATCATTCTCCGCGATCCCCGCTCCGGTGTCGGCGATACTGACCTCGACGGAATCCTGCAGTCGGCGGAGTTCGATCGTCACCGTCCCGCCGGACGGAGTGAACTTGACGGCATTGTCCGCCAGATTCTGGATCACGCGGTCGATGAGCGCAATATCCGCAACGATCAGCGGAAGGTCCCGAGGAATACTGCACACGAACCGGATCCCTTTCTTCTCCGCGATGAGCAGATATTTCTGCGAGATATCCTGCACCAATTCGGAGATGGAGAACGGTTCGGGATTCGGACGGGTCTGCTGCGCTTCCAGTTTGGAAAGTTCGAACAGTTCATCCACAAGCATGCGCAGCCGGTCCGTTGATGACAGGACGGTCTTGAGATATTTCCCGCGTTCTTCGGCGGTGAGTGTCTCCGCTTTGATAAGCAGTGTCTCGATATACCCGTGGATCGTTGCGAGCGGTGTGCGCAGATCGTGAGAAACATTCGCCACCAATTCACGGCGGAGGTTATCCATCGTCTTGATCTCTTCGATGTTCCGGACGATCGTATCGGCCATTTCGTTGAACGATGTCGCAAGTTCCGTCAATTCGCCGGACGAAGTGAATTTGATGCGGGCCTGGTGATCTCCCTTTTGGAATTCCCGCACCGTGGTGATGATGGAGCGGAGATTGCGCGTAATGAACAGCAGCGCTATCAGTCCGATGAGTGCCGCGGCGATGAGCGTGATGGTCATTGCACGTGTTCCGATGCTGAGAAAATAACTTCCTGCGAGCATCTTGAAATTATTATCGTACTCTTCGCTGCCGAGGATCACATAGAGATACCCGATCACTGTTGTGCCGTCCCTGATCTCTCCGGCGGAGAAGGTCTTCGTTCCTGTTTCCGTTTTCGGATCATCCCCCATCATGAATCCCGGCTTCTTCTCAGCCACAAATTTCTTTACCGGCTGGATAGCGACGGACATCCGGCAGACACCGTTGTTCGTGGGACAATGGGAAAGGACCGTGCCGGAGGTATCCAGCACATACACTTCGATGCTGGGATTGAACAGTTTCTGGATGGTGTAGATCTCCTCAAGCCGCGCGGAATCCAACCGGTGGTCCACTACCGGCTGATAATGACGAAGAAGCCGGCTGGCAATGGGGAGACTGAGCCGCTGGTTCGCTTCCTGGAAGTACATCTCCGCAGAGAACGCGATGAAATAGATGTAGACCGCCGAGAGCACCAACAGCAGCGCAAGGAATGTTGCGGAGATCTTCCAGTATAATGAGCTGAAGAATTTTTTCACGGGAGAATAGACATATAACCGCATTGACGTGTCAATTGAAACAGACACAAGAACCGGATTCAGATATTCGGTGGAGCGACAGATCTTTCGTTCATAGTTGTAAGCCGCGCCAACATCATTGCTCGTATCGTTTCAATGAACCAAAAATGTTATGATTGATAGCTCACACCGCAGAGTTCTCCGAGATCACAGAAGTCTTAGGATATATCGACTATATTTCTCTGCGACCTTTGCGTCCTCGGCGGTGAAATACAACATGTAATATTAGAACTAGCGTTCCACTTCCTCTGCTTCGGCGAAACGATACCCAACACCCCACGCGGTAAGGATATATTTCGGTTTGGACATATCCTCTTCGATCTTAGAGCGGAGACGATTGATGTGTGAATTGACCGTGTGATCGTATCCATTGAACTGATATCCCCACACAAGCTCCAGCAGCTGTTCGCGCGTATACGTTTTTCCGGGATGCATTGCAAAGAGCAGCAGCAGATCGAATTCTTTCGATGTGAGGTCGAGACGTTTTCCTTTCAACTGCACTTTGCGCCGTTCGCGGTCGATCTCCACATCGCCGAAGATGATCGTCGCAGCATTCACGGCCGCGGCGGTCTCGCTCTGGATCGCTTCCGTCCTGCGGAAGATCGCTTTCACCCGCGCGATGAATTCGCGCACGCTGAACGGCTTCGTCAGATAATCATCGGCACCGACCTCGAGTCCCAATACTTTATCAAGCTCTTCGGATTTTGCGGTCAGCATCAGGATCGGCGTATTGTTCTTGTCCGCACGGACGCGGCGGCACACATCAAGTCCATCCATCGAAGGGAGCATCAGGTCCAGCACGATCAGATCGAACTTCCCTTTTTGCGTCTGCTCATATCCTTTTTTTCCGTCGAATGCCGTCGTCACTTTGCAGTGAAGGTCCTTCAGATGGATATTCAGCAGTTCCGTAATATCCTTATCGTCTTCGATCACCAGCACATGTTTCATCGTTCATCCTTTTCGATGCTTAAAATTATTCTTCTATGATCTCTGCGTCTCCCCGCCCGCCGCCGCAAAGCGGTCCTCAGGAAAGGCAGGTGTGGCTACCAACATACCCGAAAAGTATCACAAAATTATCACGATAAAATAAAAATCCCCGGGGAAATTCCCGGGGACTCAAATGTTCACAAGATGTCTCTGTTATTCTTTTTCGTGTTCGGTATCGTTCTCCATGAATGCCTGAAGTTTCTCGCCGAGCCATCCGCCGATGAGCGAAAGGACGAATCCGCCGACGATCATTTCAAGCACGACCACCATCTCATTCAGCATCAGCAGGGAGAAGGTGTAAAGGAATACCGCATTCATGACGACGCTCAGCACGCCGGCGATACCGGCTTCCATGATCGTAACACCAGGTGAGAAATAACCGACCAGCAGACCGGCAAACAAAAAGCTGGCGCCAAGGGAGATGAGCAGGCCGCTCATACCGAATTTCAGCAATGCGAAGCCGCCGACCACAAAGAACGCGTTGAAGATGAATGCGATCACGGTCCCGGCAAGGATCCAACCCCACTGCAGTCCACCCTTCTTATCCGCTTCAAGCTCTTTCACCAGTTCTTCCGGGGTGATCTGGATCTGTTCGCCGACCCATCCGCCGACCAGGCCGAGGATCAGTCCAATAATGGGGGCAGCGATAAATTCCGTTGTCGTGAACGAGACACCGAATCCGAACGACAGAACGAGGCCGACCAGCAGCAGTGTCACGAATCCGCCGATCGCGGGTTCTTTGATCGTATATCCTTCGGATTTGAATCCGACGATAATACCCATCACTACGAAGCCGAGCAGGGACATGAATGTCGGGATCAGCGGGATGTGGAATGTCTTAGCGATCATAAGATACAGGGAAAGGCAGAGCGCCGTTCCGGCTATGATACCCGTAATGATCCACTTCCACTCCAATCCTCCTTTGGATGCGGTGGCTTCTGTCGTCATTGAAAAACTCCTTAAAATATTATGATGTCGTGGGAAATTACTGCGAGAATTTCCGCAATTCTGCTTACAAAGTCAAGAAACGAACAGCAGGTACGGAAAATTACATTCCGGTATTGTCGACGATACTCATCAGGTCCTGAATATCTCCGAAACTCCAGTTCACTTTATTGCAGAGAATGATGATGGTCGCGTGGTCGTTCAGCCGGCGGACGAACAGAGAATTATATCCTCTCCACCAGCCGCCGTGGTAGACGATCCTGCTACCGTCCGCGAGCGTATCCAGACGGAATCCGAATCCATAATTGTTGTCCCGCTTGTAATCGTAGCTGATGGGAGTGAACGCTTCATCCAGCGTGGATTGTTTCACGATCTTCTCAGTATAGAGTGCCTGATCCCACGCGAACATATCTTCCACAGTCGAAAAGATCCCTTTGTCACCGACCACTCCGTCGAGAAAATCAACGTACGATTTACGGCGGTTCTTATTGTACCCTTTTGTCTCGTATTCTATCGTTTTGCTGTTGTTCGGATTGTAAACGAACGTGCTGTTCATGCCGATCGGCTGAAAGACGTTCCGCTCCATGAATTCGTGGAACGGCAGTCCCGAGATCCGCTCAACGAGCAGCGCCAGCATCGCATATCCGGTGTTGCTGTATTTATAGCGCCGGTCGGGGGTGAATTCGGGCCGCGGCTGATACTGGATCATCTGTGTCAGAACATCCTCATTGGACATGTATTCCTTCTTTTTCTTCCAATATTTGGTGGAAAAATTCATGTAGTTCGGAAGTCCGGATCGGTGAGCAAGGAGTTCTTTGATGGTGATATTCTTGTAGGGGAATTCGGGAATGAACCGCTGAACGGTGTCGGAATACTCAAGGAGTCCCCGCTCGTGCAGGATCATGATAGCGATCGCGGTGAATTGTTTGGAGACCGAAGCGATCTGAAAGACAGATTTAACGTTCAATTTCTCTTTCGTCCGCAGATCGGAATAGCCGAATGCGTTCTTGTATATAACATTGCCGGAAAGACCGACCAGCACGTTCCCGTTGAAGCCTTTTTTCTGGGAGATGGAACGGAAGAGAGAGTCGAATTTTGTCGCGATCACAACGGACCGGGGTTCCATGCTGTTGTCATTCGGTCCGTGATTCCCCGCAGGATCTCCCGCCAACGCGATGACCGCAACACTCCATAAGACTAAGGCGATTCTCTTCATTCAATCCTTCTGTTGTTCACACAAAAAAAGCACCCAATGCAGGGTGCTTTCACTCTACAAAAATACAATTCTCACGAGGAACTTCCAATATCTTCTTTTGTCTGTTCAGCTGACCGTCACCGATGTAGGACACCTTCAAGGTGTCCTACATCTATTTTAGTATCAATCCGTCACCGCGCCGAGCGAACTGGTGCTGACGAGTTTCGCATACTTCGCCATCACGCCGCGGTCGTAACGCACCGGACGCGGTTTCCATGCGGCTTTCCGTTGTTCAATTTCTGTTTCATCAACATTCAGCGTGAGCAGATTCTTTACGGAGTCGATCGTAACGGAATCACCTTCGTTGATGAGCGCTATCGTTCCGCCGACAGCCGCTTCGGGTGCGACGTGACCGACCACCATTCCATACGTACCGCCGGAGAATCGTCCGTCCGTAATGAGACCGACCTTGTCTCCGAGTCCGCGTCCGATAATGGCGGATGTCGGTGCGAGCATCTCGCGCATTCCCGGACCGCCTTTCGGTCCTTCGTACCGGATGACGAGGATGTCTCCTGCATTAATTTTATTTCCGGTGATCGCTTCCATCGCAAGTTCTTCGGAATCGAACACGCGTGCGGGTCCGGTGATGGAAGGATTCTTCACTCCCGTCACTTTCGCAACGGCACCTTCGGTCGCAAGATTTCCTTTTAGAATGACGAGATGTCCTTCTTTATAGAGAGGCTTGTCGAACGGATGGATCACCTGCTGATCGGCGCGCGGTTCGTTCGGAACATCTTTTAAAACTTCAGCAATGGTTTGTCCCGTGACGGTCATGCAGTCACCGTGGAGCAGTCCGTTCACCAGCAGCATCTTCATCACCTGCGGAACGCCTCCCGCTTTGTGGAAATCCACCACGAGATATTTTCCGCTCGGCTTCAGATCGCAGAGCACCGGCACTTTTTTCCGGATCGTTTCGAAATCGTCGATGGTCAGCGGCACTTTTGCCGAATGAGCGATGGCCAGGAAGTGCAGCACCGCATTTGTCGAGCCGCCGATGGCGTTAACGACAGTGATGGCATTCTCGATGGACTTGCGCGTGATGATGTCCAGCGGTCGGATATTCTTCTTCACGGCGTTCATCAGCACTTTACCGGACTCGTTCGCGCTGTCCGCTTTCTCCTGATCTTCCGCCGCCATCGTTGATGAATACATCAAACTCATTCCCATTGCTTCGAACGCGCTGCTCATCGTGTTGGCCGTGTACATTCCTCCGCACGAACCTGCGCCGGGACACGAGAAACATTCCACTTCCTTCAATTCCGCTTCCGTAATTTTTCCCGCACTGAATTGCCCAACTGCTTCGAACGCGCTCACGATGTTCAGGTCCCGGCCATCCTTCGGGTGTTTACCCGGTTTGATCGTTCCGCCGTACACGTACACTGCGGGGATGTTCATCCGCGCCATGGCGATCATTCCGCCGGGCATATTCTTGTCGCAGCCGCCGATGGCGATCACGCCGTCCATACACTGCGCGTTGCACGCGGTCTCGATCGAATCCGCGATCACTTCGCGCGACACGAGCGAGAATTTCATTCCTTCAGTCCCCATCGCAATGCCGTCGCTGGCAGTGATGGTCCCGAACGACTGCGGCATTCCGCCCGATTCTTTGATCCCTTTTTCCGCCACTGCGGTCAGCTCATTCAGTCCCATATTGCATGGCGTGATGGTAGAGAATCCGTTTGCAACTCCGATGATCGGTTTGGAAAAATCGTTATCGCCGAAACCGACGGCGCGGAGCATGGCGCGGTTGGGAGTTCTGTTGGTGCCTTGCGTGATGATCTTACTGCGGTCGTTATTCATAGAAGTTGTATAGTGTGAGGAATTTCAGACAAAAAATGCCGATTTGGAGTGAATTTTTCTAATAGAATGTATCGTTTTTTGCCTGAATTTCAAAGAAATGGGTTTTCACAAAAAAATATTTATTATTTGGTTAGGAAATATGGAACCGATGCTGTATTTTACACATGTCAATTAACAGTACACCGTAATAGCTCCTTCGGGGGTCTTCTGCTCAGTAGCGTTGTATGAGCCGCTAGTTTTACAGTTTGATGGATCGTTACTCCTGTTTCTACAGAACACACCATCATCGAGAAGCCGCTTTGAAATTTAAAGCGAACACGTAACTAAGTCGGTATTCTCGGGGTACACCAGTCCGGAGGTCTTTGCCGGACAACATAAATGAAAGGATGTGTTCCATGGAAAAAGGAACAGTCAAATGGTTCAACGGAACAAAAGGTTTCGGTTTTATTTCACGCCCTAACGGAGAAGATGTATTCGTACACTTCAAAGCTATCGTTGGTGAAGGATACAAAAACCTGAACGAAGGCGACAAAGTCGAATTCGACGTTGAACAGGGACCGAAAGGTCTTCAGGCTGCAAACGTTCGTACGATCTAATCGTCCGAAATAGTTTTGTAACTTCAGTGCACCCCGCCTCGCGCGGGGTGTTCTGTTTTTAAAACTGGCAGGAATTCACCGCAGAGATCACGGAGAGCGCGGAGGATTGTTTAAAGATGCCGCGCACCTCAAAGGTGCGTGGCATCAGAAGTATCTTCTCTGCGACCTCAGCGTTCTCCGCGGTGAAACAACAATTACAGTCATCGTTGACTTTTCATTCCTATTTTGGTACCCTATACGCCAGGGGAGCACCGCAATCACACCGCACTTCATGGAATCACTCGACCAGCACATACAAGGGATCCGTCATTCGCTGACGGAAGAGATCACCGCGCTTTCACAGACGCCGAATTCCTCCATTCTCAGCAATGGACGGCGCGTTGCGCTGTACGGCGATTCCGCCGTCTATCGTTTTGAGATCCCGGAAAATTATTATTTCACACCGTCCGCCGCCGTGCATTGTTCCTTCGGCACGACCGTCCGCTTCGCATTCACCGCCGTCGTTGCCGACGTACAGAGTCAGTTCCTCTATCTGTTGTTCCCGTGCAATGCCGGGGAGAATATCCCGGAGATGGACTGCCGGTGGAATCCGGCGGAGAGTTCCGAACATCTGAACGCACAATGGGCCGTCTTCGAACCGAACAGTATCGCACACGATCTGTTCGCGCGGAAATTTCCCGACAACGCACTTCCGGCAACTCGGGACGCGATCTTCCCTTCGTACTTCTCCGCATCGCAGCAGCAGGCGATCAAGCAGTCCCTTAATAGAAAAATTTCATTCGTCATCGGTGAACGGAAGCGCGGGAAGACCGGCGTCGCATCATCACTGCTGCTGAACAGTATGCGCGGCGGAAAGCGTGTGCTCTATCTTGCCGGTTCATCGGGAAGTCTGCACGGCTGCCTGAAAGAGATCGCCGAAGTGAATCCTGTCGCCGTGGAAGAATCGATGATGGTGCTGAACGAAGGACTCTTCCTCCGTTCGGATTTCTCCGCGGACTATTTTCCTTCTGCCGCGGCACTGAACGAAGAGACGAGGAACGGGCTGAAAAAACTTTTCACGGTGATCAATGCGGAATCGGACTACACCCGCATCCACGAACTGCAGGAGAAGCTCAAAGAGAAAGAAGTTCAGATCGCCGAAGCGGCCGCAGAAGTGCACGCCGCAAAGGAAGAAGCAGTGAGAATGCAGAATGCTTCCATGATCGAACGGATGCGTCTCGGAAAGAAAGCGCTTGAAGATGCTCAGAATACCGTGAAGGAAAAGCAGGCGCTGGTGGAACGATTGAATCAACATCTCGCCGCGCTCACCAAAGAGTTATTCAAAAAAGAAACATCGCTTCCGGTGATGCTGCGCGACAAGAAGAAGATCGAACAGTTCGCATCAACAGTGTTCCCGGCGGCGGACCATACCGCTGTCGAAAAAGCCGTTGCCTCAAAACAATGTCTCGCAACGACCATATACAACGCAGTGTCGCTGCCGCAGAACATCCTTTCATCCTTCGACATCGTTTGCATCGATGATGCGCACTCGCTGGACCTTTCGCAGTTCTTCCTCTTTGCGTCGCTCGCGAAGGAACGCTGCTTCATCCTCGCGGATGTGACGGAACAGCCACCGCAGTCCGTTTCGCAGCTCGATGCAGCGCGGACGTGGCTCCACAAGAATTATTTCGCCTATTATCAGAATGAGGACAGTGAATATTACCGCTTCATGATCAATCTTCTGCCGCACGATGTGGTGAGCGAATTGAATGCGGATGAATCGACCGTGAATGTCTTCGAAGCGTGCCTGCTCTCCGCGCTGGAGGGAACGCCGATCCCGAAGGATTCCAAAGGACGCATCTTCTTCGTCAACACCGAAGATCAGCGCGCCACATCGCCGCAGTTCATCGGCAAGAAGAAGATCCTTCCGTTCAACGAAGTGAATGCAAAGAAAGTGGTCGAGTGCGTGAAACACGCGCTCCTCGGCGGCACGACCGCCGTATCGGACATCCTCGTCGTCGCACCGCCGAGCGGACAGACGATGTTCCTGCGCGAACATCTGAACGCCCATCAGCTCGGCGAAGTGGAAGTGACGCCGCTCGGTTCCATCCGTCTCTGCTCTAAACGTGCGGTCATCTTCGATCTGACGGCCGCCGGCATCGACTTCACGCTCCGCTCGCTGGATGATAAGAAGACCGGACTCGTCACTGTCGCCGATATGTTCAACACACTCTTCTCCACCGTCACGGATGATCTGTATATTGTGGGGGACCTTGCGCATTTCCGCGCGAAATATAAAGGACGGTTCATCGCAACGCTGCTCGAAAAGATCCTGACCGTGAAAGAGAACGAAGCGGCTGTCATCAGCGCTGCGCGCCGATTCGACGATCTGGCGAACGATGTGAGAAAGAAAGTGATCACAGCGACCGGAGAGGAAAAAGCACTCCCTGAATACAAACACAAACTCGAGCAATCCAAACCGACAGCGATGGACGCATCGAAGACGGGACCGAACAACACCGTCGCCGCGACGGACCGGAAGCTGAAGATGGACGTCCGTCTCGCTTCGCTCCGCGTACTGGCGCGCCGCGAGATGATCAATCTCATCACGCAGTATCTCGGCGCGTTCCCGCTCTACAAGACGACCGTCGAGACGCAGAACTACGCTGAACTGCTTCCCGAATACGACTGCGAGAACGAGAACGATTTCAAGAATGTGATGGATATGTGGAATCTGCTCATCTATGAGACGAGCGATGTGCAGAAGGCGGAACATCCGCTCTATCAAAAAGCGCGGGTAGATTCAAAAGTGCCGATCGATCTGCAGTCCATCCACTCCTTCTATCATTCGGACCTTGAGATGGTGGTGGAAGAAGGAAAGCACCGCCTCGCGCAGAGCATCCAGAAGATCTTCAACGACTGCATCGGAAAGAAACCGGTCACCCCAATCGAGTGGATGAATGCGTACATCATCTTCCTGAACCGCATGACGAAATATCTCGATACCATCATCAATCAGATCCGCGCGTAACAAGAAAAGCATTCACCACAGAG
>JBMOHT010000114.1:0-12618 GCA_049317705.1 Bacteroidota bacterium
ATACATCGTCCAGATGGAACAGGTGAGCAGAGCGATCTTTCCGTAATTCTTTTTTGCAGTGCTTGCTTTGAATCCTTCCATGAACGAATCAATGATGTGGTCGATGCGCTGACGGGATGATTCCGGAAAGAATCGGGTGAGATGACGCACAAGGGAGAAGAGGGCGGACGATTTCACGAACAACGTTACTACAAGCAACAGCAGCAATGCCGCCGTGCAATCCATGAACAATTCCTTCCCTGCGAGCCACGGGAACCAGATGATGAGTGCTTCTGAATTGAAGATGACGACGATGCAGAGGACGGACGCGAAACTGATGATGTCAAGGATCCTTTCGAGAATGACCGTGCTGAGAACGGAACCGATCGGGATCTTTTCTTTACGTCCCAGCACGTACGAGCGGGCGATCTCGCCGGCCCGCGGAATGAAACCGTTGATCATAAATCCGACCATCAGCGAAGCAAATGTGCTGTGTACGGATACCCCGGATTTGATCGGTTCAATGAGGACCTTCCATCGGTACGCACGCAGCAGATGACTGAAGATATTCAGTCCGATCAGAAGGATGAGCCACCCTGCCGGCTGTTGTACGAGAGCGGAGAACAGCTGGCCCATATCCTGTCCGCGGAACGCGAACCAGAGAAAGAATGCGGTGACAGCGAGACTAATGAAGATCCGCAGCGAGAATGTTTGTCCCTTTGTCATACCGTCATTATAGTGATGAGACCCTGCGAGTTAAAACAGTAAGATCCGGATTGTTCGGATTCAGATTTTTCAGTTTCTTCAGTTCCGCTTCGGCTTCTTTCTTCCTGTTCAGCGAGACCAGTGCTTTCACCGAACGCGCAAGCAGGTCCTCATTCTTTGGATACAGACCCAATCCTCTCTTTGCCACTTCGAGTGAGACCGCTGCACTGTCGCTCCACAACTCGGCATCGGCCAGTGCGGAATATGCATCGATGTATGTTTCATCGCGGCTGATCACGTCATTGAACAGCCGTTTTGCAGTTCGATAGTCATTGTTCCATGCATATGTCCTTCCAAGCAGCACGCGGGTATCGTGGAAGTTCGGTGACGCGAACAGGATGCGCCGGCAGATCAGGCGTGATTCGTCGATCTCTTTGTTGAATGCTTTCTGACGGGCAAGGAAGAACAATTTCTCCAGATCGAGTCCGAGCGAATCGATCCGCTGGAAAGCAATGATGTCCTCGGGCGTGACATCGTCATCCATAAGTTCTTCCGTTTTCGGGAAGAGCTTGTTCTCGTCCACCACATACTTGTTGATCTCCTTGAAATGTTCCAGCTTCGCGGAGACTTCGTTGAATTTCTTCTCGTCCTGTATCTCCGCAATGTCCATCCCCGGTCTCAACTCGAAAAGCTGTTCCCCGGAGATATAGAGGTCGCCGTCCAGATAGTCCGCGATCTCTTCCTTCACCCTCATGAACGGGATGGAATGGATGTTCCGGAAATTCCGCACTGTATCGATGCCGTCTCCGAGCCAGTGCGCCTTCTCCGGCACTCGCAGACCGTGCCGGTGTTTCAGGAAGGCAAGGATCGTCGGCGTCACATCCAGATGCGAGGAGACGGAGGAGAATTTCACCGGTGCTTTGAGCATCGGCGAGAAGATCATCAGCGGAACATGGAAACGGTCGATCTTCGTAGCGGACGGGATGGGGATGATCCGATGGTCGCCGGTGAGGATGAAGATCGTATTCTTGTAGTCGGGACGCTTCGCATATTCGGTGAAAAGATACCGGATGGCATCATTGAAATAGAGCAGACTCGCGAACTGATCGCGGTATGCGGTCATGGTCGTTCGCTGTTCCGGTGAGACGGGAAGGCCCCTGAGTGTAGCATCGAACAGGCGCAGATAATACGGCCGGTTCGGCGGCAGGAACGGTTCGTGTGTGCTCATGGTGAGATAGATGTCCAGCCGCGAAGCGGAACGCTGTTCGGCGAGCGTTTCGATCGCTTTGCGGAATACCTCGCCGTCGGGATATCCCCATGAGAATCCGCCGGCATCCCCTGTTGCTTTCAGGAAGTCCGGACCGTACTTCGATTCATCCAGGATGAGACTCACCTGTTCACGTTCCAGGAAGACATCCTTCTTGTCGAAATTCTTATTCCCGCCGTACATGAAATTGACCCGGTAATTGTTCTGATTCAATAGACGGATGAGCGAAAGATGGCGCGGCATCCGGTATTCCAATTCGTTGAAACCTTTATCGCCGTACGGCAGAGAACCGAGCAGCGACGGAAGCACACCGAACGTTCTGCCGGAGTTGCTGAGGAAATTCTCCCAATAGAGACTCCGCTTGGAGAGGGAATCGAGGAATGGGACAAACCCGCCATATCGTGCTCCTTCACCGACAAAATCCCTCCCCATTCCTTCGGCGATGATCACAACGATATTCGGTGCAGCGGAGGATGAATCAAAGAACGGTGATAGCACATCGTTGTACGGGAAATCCCGTAGCAGAGGATATTCCTCACTGATATTCTCCGTGGAGACGGACGGTTCAATGAAATAACGGAACGCCTTGGCAGCGAAGTAATGCGTCTTGTTGACGGCAAGATTGAATTTTTGTTCGGTGGAAAAATCTTTCGGCGACGGGAACGCAAAGAGCGAGATGATGATGGAGAGGATGGAGAGTGCCGCAAATCCGCCGGCGAACCAATTCCTCACGGTCAGCCGTTTCCCGAAGAAATAATGGAGTCCGATCACTGCGAATAATGTTCCGTACGGAAGGATCACAGAAACGAAACTGTTACTCGTGGACGATGCGACGGTGAACTTGATGTCGCTGGCTGAATATCCGAAGAAATCCGCACCAAGCGGAATGAGTGTGATGGAAAAATACTTCAGCAGTCCGAACTGCACTATGCCGGTGATCAGCGCAAGAGAATAGTACATCCAGCGCGCGGCCTTTTCCGAATAGAAAAAGAGCGGGACGAAGAGCAGCAGCACGATGCCGGAATACGTAAAGAAGAAGAGCAGGTCACTCATGAGCATGTTCAATACTGCCGGACCGTAGTGGATCGAACTTCCGTGCTTCAGTGAAACGAGATACATCTCGAAGGGACGCGAGATGAGCACGAACAGTGTCATTACGATCGAGAGTGAGACAAACGTACGCAATGCGTCCATTGTACGTTCAGCGGAGGAGTTCTGGTCGGGAGTTTCCATAGGGACAGGAATTATTGATGATCGATCTTTTGCTGAAAATATACTCAAGGGATGATTGGAATGAAAGGACGAAAGAGGGGGAGAAAGAGGACGAACGTTTCCCGTGAATGAACGTTTACACGTCAGTTCTTTTGTTCTAAACCTTTTATGCGGGAATTGATGAAATAAAAGACCAGTCCTGGCACGATGAACACGATACAGCCGAGGATCAATTTGAACTCGTATCCTGTAATATCCTCAATGGTCGTATTCGGAATGAAAGAGACACTGATGCCTGAGAATGTGACGATCGTGCCGAAGAATCCTGCTGCGGTCAACAGCAATTTGCTGCGGAAGAATCCCTGCTTCGAAGGATAGGAGCGGTCGATCCGCATGAGTCCCATGAACATATAAAGATACGGTATCAACTGAAGGATCACGGTCGTCTGCAGCAGGATCAGATACATGTCGTGAACACTCGTTCCGCCCGATGATGTGAAGATGATGATACCGCTCGAAGCACATCCCTGAGCAATGAGTGCAACGTACGGCGTGTTGAACTTCGGATGGATCTTACCGACAGCCGACGGTAAATAATGATCGATGCCGATCACGAATGGGATGCGCGCGGCTCCCGACAGCCATGCAGATGTGTTTCCCGCGGCATTGAAGATCATCAAAATCCCGACCGGGACAACGATCCACGCGAGTCCGATCTCACCCGCCGCTTTTTCGATCCCCTGCAGGATCCCTTCGATGATCCCGATCTCGCCGGACGGGATGGCAATGAGCAGGGAAGAGGTCACGATCAAAAAGAGCGTGACGGTGCTGATACCGGCGATCATGACGGCGCGCGGAATATTCCGTTCCGGATCTTTGATCTCTCCGCCGATGATGGAGCCGAGTTCCAGTCCGACGTAATTCAGACAGACCACGCTCAGCAGCGAGACGAACTGCCAGTCCATTGTATGCGGGATGATTGTGCTCAGCGAGAATTCATTCGATGTCCCGCGTTTCAGAAGGACGAGCACGCCGATCGTCAAGATCGTCGTTGCGGTGATGAATGTTCCGGTCGCGCCGATGTTCTGGATCCATTTCCCGACCGAGAATCCCCGCACGTTCAGAATGGTGATCGTCCACAGGATCACCAGAGAGAGACATTCCATCATCAGCGGATCCTGCGAGATGAATTTCAACCGCTCACCGCCGATGTAGGATGAGAATCCTATAATATAGATGAGCAGTGTGGGGATGTAGAAGATGTTGTTCACCCAGTACGACCAGCCGGAGAGGAATCCGTGGAAATTCCCGAATGATGCCTTTGTCCAATTATAGATCCCCCCTTCGTCCGGGGACCGGTGTGAGAATTCCAGCACGGCGACCGCCTGCGGAATGAAGAAGAAGAGGAATCCGATCATCCACAGCAGTATTGCGGGAACGCCGGCTCCGGCGATCACCGGAACACTGTTCAGATTCACCAATGCGGCGATAAGAAAGAAGGAAAGGTCCCGAAGACCGAGAATTCGTTCTAAGTGCGGCTGCTGCTGTGGATCTTCCACGGACTCCCGGATTGATGTATGGATGGAATTATTGTGAACGAGTAGAACATACTATCGTCAAAGATGAAAATCAAGTAACTGATGAAAATTTACGGAATGATTGATTTTCACCGGTACACTCTCTACCTTTATTCGCGTTCATGAAATTCACCTCCCTTCCATATCTTATTCAACTGACGGTCCATTCACTCATCGTTGCCGGTGTAACGAAGATGGGACTGTTGATCTCACCCGTTGAACCGTCTGCGGCGTTCGTCTGGTCGCCGGCGGGATTATCCATTGTCATCGTAACGGTCTCCGGACTCCGATACCTTCCTGCGGTACTGATCGGTACTGCTTCCGTGTATATCCCGGCGATGCAGTCCATTCCGATCGGTATTGTTTTAGCGGCGGGCTCTACCGTGGAAGCAGCGGTCGGTGTGTTCCTCCTTCACAGGAACAAGTTCGGAGCCGCGCTCAAGACGTTCCGCGATGTCGGGACGCTTCTCTTTATTGCGGGAGCCGCCGGTACATTCATCAATGCAGTGGTGAGCATCACGGGCATTGCGCTGCTCAAAGGAGGCAATTTCGGTGGATATGATATCTCCATTCTTCTGTGGTGGACCGCGAATCTCGCCGGACTGACCGTGATCGCGCCGTTGTTGTTCGTCCTCTTATCCCGAAGTCCGAAAGCGTACACGATGAAAGGGATCGCCGAAATGATGATGGTGATCCTCATTGTCCATCTTGCGTCACGGTTCGTATTCCACGAGACCACCTTCCTGAATCAGTTGAAATTTTCCATGGCGTTCGTCCTGTTCCCGTTCGCCGTCTGGGCGGCGGTCCGTTTCGGCATCGCCGGATCGGTCGTTACAACATATGTCATCGCTATGAACGCGGTCCTGTCCGTCCATTTCCCTGCGGAACATTTCATCTCCGGCGATGGAGGATTCACGATCTTCGTGATGAGCATGTATCTGACGGTGCTCGGCACAACGTCGCTCGTGCTCGGTGCACTGACGGAGGAACGGGTCGCATCCGCTCGCTCGCTTGAGAAGAGCAGGGAGAGTTACCGTATCCTCACCGAACAGACAGGACAGATCATCTATGATTATGATGTGCCGAACGGTACCATTCAGTGGACCGGTGCCCTTGTTGAAGTGACCCAATACACGCCGGAAGAATTCGTCAACGTGGGGATAGAAGAGTGGACCTCGATGATCCATCCTGATGACCGCGACCGTGCCGAACGGGAATTAACAGAAAGTATGCGGGCGCACCGTGAGTTCAAAGTAGAATACCGTCTCCGCCGAAATGACGGCACATACATCATCATCATGGACCGCGGTGCATTTCTCTACCGTCGGAGCAATGATGTGATGGCATACAGGATGCTCGGCACAATGGCGGATGTCTCCCATGTCCATCAGACACTGAGCAGACTCAATGAAAGTGAGGAGCGGTTCCGCATCCTCATCGAGAAGAGTGCGGACGGCATCATTCTGATGGACGACCATGCACGCATCTCATTCGCGAGTGATTCGGCAACCTCCATCATCGGATATTCACCCGAAGAACTGAAAGCGATGAGCATCTTCGATATCCTGCATCCGTCCGAGATCAAGAGATACACATTCAGGTTCGGCCGGCTGATCGTTGAGGCGGAACGGAGCGAGTATCTGCTCGGCCGGTTCCGTCACAAGAGCGGAGAGTGGGTCTCGATCGAAGGAATGGTCACGAATCTGCTCGGCAATTCCGCTGTGCATGCCTTTGTGGCGAATTTCCGGAATGTGACGGACCGGATCAATGCCGAGGAGCGTCAGAAGCAGTCCCTGCATGAGAAGGAGATCCTGCTGAAAGAAGTGCATCACCGTGTGAAGAATAACATGCAAGTGATCTCAAGTCTTCTTAATTTACAATCATCCTCATTGAAGGATGAGCGGACGCTCTCTATGTTCCGCGAGAGCCAGAACCGCGTGAAGTCGATGGCGCTGATCCATGAGATCCTCTACCGGTCCCAGGATATTGCGAGTGTGAATTTTTCCCTGTATGTGAAACAGATGACCGCGTCGCTCCAGAAATCGTTCGGAACGCGTGCGCGGGATATCTCGGTGAAAGTGAAGATACCGAACGTTGTGCTGGAGATCGACGAAGCGATCCCGTGCGGACTGATCGTGAACGAACTGGTCTCCAACTCCATCAAGTATGCGTTCCCGAAACGCCGCAACGGTGAGATCACCGTAGAATTGAAAAAGAAGAAGAACAGATTTGTCCTCTCCGTTCGCGATAACGGGGTAGGACTGCCGAAAAAAGCCGGGGAGTCTCAGTCCTTAGGACTCACACTCGTTCGCGCACTTTCGGAGCAGTTAAAAGGCGAACTCACAATAACGGTCGATCGGGGGACGACATTTACCGTTGAGTTCCCAATCCATCAATCCATGATCCCTGCGGTATGAAGAAGAAAAAAGTCCTCATCGTCGAAGATGAAAAGATCGTTGCCCTCGATCTTCGAACGATCCTGCGCAATGCGGGATATACCGTTGCGGCAGAGGTCTCCACCGGAAAACTGGCCGTTGCCGCTGCGCAGGAGCACACACCCGACATCATCCTGATGGACATCTCCCTGAAAGGGACCATGTCCGGCATTGAAGCGGCAAAGATCATCATCGACCGGTTCGATATTCCCATTATCTTCCTTACCGCAAACTCCGATTCCAATACGCTCGAGCAGGCGAAACATGTCAGCGCGTACGGTTATATCCTGAAGCCGTTCGATGAACGGGATATCCGCACGACCGTGGAACTGGTGCTGTACAAACATCTTGCGGAAGTGCAGGTGAAACAGCAGCGCCGGTGGCTCGAGACCACACTCCGCAGTATCGGCGATGCGGTGATCGCAACGGATAAGCGAGGACTTGTCACCTTCATGAACGTGATCGCGGAACAGCTGACCGGCTGGACGCAGGAAGAGGCGTCCGGAAAGAAGCTCGGGGAAGTGTTCGTGATCGAGAATGAGGAGACCGGAAAACGTCTGCCGAATCCCGTCGCCACTGTCCTCCGCAATCGTGCGCCGCTCAGTCTTACAAATCACACCATCCTCATCGCGAAGAACGGTAAGCGGACATTCATCGAGGATTCCGCCGCGCCGATCTTCGACGACGTCTCTTCCATCATCGGCGTGGTGCTGACCTTCCGCGATGTCACCGAGAAACGGAAAGTGCAGGATGAACTGAACAGGAATGAAGCCCGTTTCCGCGCGCTCATTGAGAAAAGTTCGGAAGTAGTTTCGATCATCGACATCCAAGGCACCATCACGTATACGACCGGCTCGATCACCACAATGCTGGGATATACCATGAAGGATATCATCGGAAAGAATACGTTCGATTTCCTTCATCCCGATGAACTTGCATCAAGTAAAAAATTATTCGAGGAACTGCTTCGTCAACCCGGTAAGACCGTCCTTACGCAGCTGCGGTTCCGTCATAAGGACCGTTCGTGGCGGTGGCTCGAAGCGGTCGGGACGAATCTGCTGAACGATCCGGCGGTGAACGGACTCGTCGTGAACTTCCGCGATTTTACCTACCGGAAAGAAGCGGACGAACAACTGAATCATCTCAATCAGCGTCTCGGACTCATTGCCCGTGTAACGAATGAAGTGATCGGCTCACTGCCGATCCAAAAGCAGACACGCGAGATGATCGAGCAGGTGAAGAATGCATTCGCCGTTGAAGCGGTCATTGTCCGCGTGGCGGAGGATGAGCACCTGCACCTTCTCGCCAGCATTGGTGTGGACGAACATCGGCTTTCACGCACCATCCCGACCGATTACGGCATCTCAAAACAGATCATGACCAGCCGTCGGGCATTCGCAGTGAGGGATGTTCGAGAAGATTACGGTTCGCTGATCGCACGCGGTCAGGCAGGACCTGATCCGAAGAATTTCAATTTTATCTCCTATGCCGGTGCGCCGCTGCTGATTGGTCACACTGTTATCGGTATTATCGGTCTCTATTCGAAAGGCGTTGTGCGTGAATTTACCGCCACCGATCTTGAGCATCTGCAGATCGTCGCCAACCACATCTCCGTCGCCATAGCGAATGCGCGATTGTTCAAAGAGATCCGCGAACAGAACGTGGAGATGATGAAGCACATCGAGGAACAGTCCCGCGCAGAGAAACGGCTCCGCGACAGCGAGGAACGGTACCGCGAGCTGGTGGAGCATTCACCCACCGCTATTTTCGTCCACGTGAACGGCGTGATCCAGTTCGTGAACCATGCCGCCATCATTCTCTTCGGCGCATCCGTTGCGGCTGAACTGATCGGAAGGAAAGTGGTCGACCTTATCCATCCTGAATTCCGTGAACATGCCGAAGAGCGGATGAAGAAGGTCTATTCCAATTACATGCTGCCGATGACGGAACAGAAATATCTCCGTCTGGACGGCGTTTCGATCGACGTAGAGATCTCCTCCATTCCGTTCACCTTCGAGGGGGAACCGGCGGCACAGGTGATCGCAAGGAACATCACCGAGCGTAAACAGCACGAGGTGGCATTGCTCGAATCGGAACTCCGGTTCCGGTCATTGTTCGAGAATGCGAAGGATGCGGTGTTCCTCACCGACACGAAGACCGGTACCGTCATTGACGTGAATGCCGAAGCGGAGAAACTGCTCCAACGTTCCCGACTGGAGATCATCGGAAAGCACCAGTCCTTCATCCATCCGCCGGAACGCTCTCAGGAGGCGGAAGCGCTCTTCCGTGAACAGATCCTCACGCTCGGCGAACATCCCATCGAATTCGAAGTGATCGATTCCACCGGCGTCCGGATCCCGGTGGAGATCAAAGCGAGCGTTGTTCGTCTCGACGATAACCGCATCATCTCGCAGGGGATCTTCCGCGACATCTCGGAACGGAAACTGGCGGAGGAATCGCTTCGCGAAAGCGAACACCGGTTCCGCACACTCGCCGAGAATCTTCCCGGCGTTGTCTATCTCTGCAAGAACGATGACCGCTTCACCATGCTCTATCTGAACGATCAGGTGGAACAGTTGACGGGATATTCGAAGGATGAATTCCTTGAGGAAAGGATCTCGTTCGTGGACCTCTACCATCCGGACGATGTTCAGGAGATCATGGATAATGTGAGTGCCGCACTTGAACACAGGGTTCCGTTCCACCTTACCTACCGGATCAGGCACATGAACGGCACGTGGCGTTGGATCGAAGAGCAGGGGATCGGCATCTACCGTGATGATTCCATCATCCGGCTCGAAGGATTCCTCAGCGACATCACGGACCGGAAGATCGCCGAATCGGCGCTGACAGAGAGCGAAGAGAAATACCGCCGGCTCTTCGAGGATTCGAAGGACGGCATCTACATCACCACCTTCGACGGTCAGCTGCTCGATGGTAACTCCTCAATGATGGAGATCCTCGGTTTCACGGACAAGGAAGAGATGAAGAAATTCAACGTGAGGGATTTCTATTTCTATCCCTACGACAGATTAAAATTGATCCGCGAACTTGAACTGAACGATTACGTGAAGGATTTCAGCGTCACGCTGAAGCGAAAGGATTCCAACAAGGCGCACGTGCTCATCACCACCGTTGTCATCCGTGACGACCGCGGCAGACCGGTGCTGTTCAACGGATCCATGCGTGATATCACGGAAAAGAAACAGCTGGAACAGCAGCTCATCCAGGCGCAGAAGATGGAGAGTATCGGAACGCTGGCGGGGGGCATCGCGCACGATTTCAACAACCTGCTCGCCATGATCCTCGGTACGGCGGAACTGATCAAGCGTCACGCTAAAGAGAATCCTTCCATCCAGAATTACATCACGCGGATCATCGAAGCGTCTGAACGCGGTTCATCCATTTCCAAGCAGCTGCTCCTGTTCGCACGTCCCGAGCAGTCCGAACTGCAGCCGATCTCTGTTCAAAGCGTTGTGGGTCAGGTGAACGATTTCCTGTCGCACTTCCTTCCGAAGACCGTTGCCGTCCGCTGCGAATTGACCGACGGTTCGCCGATGATCATGGGGGACGAAGGGCATCTTCATCAGGCGATCCTGAATCTTTCCATCAACGCTCGTGATGCCATGCCGAACGGCGGCATCATCACCATCGGCGTGAAACAGGTGGACGGTGCATCCGTCCGCCAGCAATTCGTTGAAGCGGCCGAACAAGAATACATCACCGTATCCATCCATGATACCGGCACCGGAATGGAAGAGGATATCCAGCAGAGGATCTTCGAACCGTTCTTCTCCACCAAATCACGCGGAAAAGGGACAGGGCTCGGGCTCGCCATCGTTCACGGTATCGTGAAGCTCCATCAGGGCTTCATCAACGTGCAGAGCAAGAAGGGGATCGGCACGACATTCACTATGTATTTTCCATCCATTTCCGTCGTGACGGCGGGAACACAACAGCACGAGGCAGCAATGACCGGCGAGAACAAAGAGACCATTCTTATTGTTGATGATGAAGAGATGCTCAGAGAGATCCTTCAGGAAAGCCTGCGGGAAGAAGGATATCAGATCCTTTCCGCATCGGACGGTATCGAAGCACTCAAGACCTTTGCGGAACACCGCGACACCGTTTCGCTCGTCATCACCGATCTGGGGATGCCGAATATGGGCGGGGAGGAATTGTTCAACAAGCTCCATGCAATGGACCCGAAACTGAAAGTGATCGTCTCATCAGGATATCTCGACAATTCCACGCGCTCCGATCTTCTGCGCAAAGGGATCAAGGACGTTCTGACCAAACCGTACAGATTCGACCTGATCTTCACAACGATCAGACGCATTCTCGATAACGAATGACCTTATGAAAATCATCATCACCGGCGGTACCGGATTCATCGGAACGCATTTGCTCCACACGCTGTCGAAGGAAGAACATTCCATCGTCCTGCTCACCCGTAGAGCATCTGCGCGGAAGTCCGTCGGCCGCTCCGATGTGCGGTATCTTCAGTGGGATCCGCTCGTCCGCGGGGAGTGGATGAAGGAAGTGGACGGTGCTGATGTCATCATCAATCTTATCGGCAAAGGAGTGTTCGAAGAACGGTGGAACGCGCGGGTAAAGAAACAGATCCTCGAGAGCCGGATCATCCCGACACAGCTCATGGTAGAAGCGGTTAGCGCCGCCAAGGTGCGTCCCTCATTGATGATCTCAGCGTCCGCTGTCGGATTCTACGGCAGCCGTGCAGACGAGATCATTACGGAGGATAGCAGCGGAGGGGATGATTATCTTGCGGATGTGGTCCGTCAATGGGAATCCGCCGCGTATGCTGCGGAACAGTTCGGTGTTCGGGTGGCAACACCGCGTATCGGACTGGTGCTGGAAAAAAGCGGGGGGATGATCGGGAAGATGCTCCTGCCGTTCCAATTGTTCGTCGGAGGACCGATCGGCAGCGGCAGACAGTTCCTGCCGTGGGTGCATATGGATGATGTCGTGCGGGGAATTCTGTTTCCGATGCAGCAATCGACCTTCAGCGGTATCTATAATCTTGTCTCGCCGCATGCGGTGACGATGAATGAATTCTCGAAAACGTTCGGCTCGGTGCTTCACCGTCCTTCATGGCTGCCGGTCCCGGATTTCGCACTCTCTATATTATACGGCGAAGGTGCGAAGACAATTCTTTCGGGACAGAACGCCGTTCCCAAAAAACTCATTTCTTCCGGTTATCAATTCACATATTCCGATCTCCGCACCGCGCTGCAGAATATCCTCACAAAATAATGTTGGCACGGACTCCTGTCCGTGCCGTATTAATACAATACATTCTGTTGTCCTTTTAGGTGAGGCCCTTGTTCTTTTGTATTGTCTGTGCTATTCTCTTCGTCAAAACGAAACCATTTTTGATGAAGAATAATGAGATTCAAAAAACATCGACAATACCGTCTTCCGT
>JBMOHT010000115.1:0-12474 GCA_049317705.1 Bacteroidota bacterium
TTAATGAAGGTGCTGAAGACATTCCGTTTATTCAGGAAGGTCTTTTCATACGGAAGGGTCTGTGTATACTGCGTCTGTTCAACTTTTACAGGAATTTGCTCGTGGACCTTCGCCGGGGGCTCATTTTGAGAGACAACGAGAGAAGGAGACGGTTCATCCGAAGGAACAACGGTGTAGTTCAGTTTTGCAGACGTGCCGAGCACTTTCTGCAGCGCACCCGAGATGAGGGAGTAATAATGTTCTTCCAGCCATTCGTAAAAGAACTGGCTTGGGACGGTGACGGAAACCTCGTTGTTCTCGATCTTCACCGGCTTGATCGGTTCGAACCACGTTTTAAAACTTTGCGAATTGATCTCAGGCTGGATGTGCGAAAGGATCTTTCCCCACGTTAACAATAACTCTTCCTTCTGCCGGTTGTCGGAATTGACCGACGCAGGAGTTTCAGAAGGGGTGACAATGGAAATCATAAAACCTCAAACGTTATCAACATCAAACATTGTCTTATGCACAATGTTATTCACATGCAAAAAATCACATTTTTAGAAACTTAGGGAAAAGAGAGAATTATACACATCAAAACACCACCTCTAACCCATTGTAAAACAACACTCACACCGTTATGTACCCAACTTATCAACAAAGAGTGTGTATATCTTTTCTGTGGATTTCTGCCCGCTTCCAAGCCCCGCTTCCACGAATAAAGTTATCCACATTTAATCAACACGGCATCCTCGCGCAGTCTACACTACAGTATATTGCATTTCATGGAGGGAAGTCAAGAGAAAAATTTTTGTATTCGCAAAAACACTTAGAAGCGATCATAGAAGAGCGCCATTAAATATCTCTCTATGACGCGAAGTCAAAACACACAGTATTACAAGGTAAGCATTTCTGCTTAACGGGACGGGTATCCGTCGTTTCGGGCGGCGGCATAAATTTTTGCGTAAAAAATTAAAAAAACAGCAGGAAAAGCAGAACGTTTATCGTAATGGGTCAACAACGGTGAAATTTATCTTGTTTGTCCTGCGATGTTTTTGTATTTTTGTATCGCTTTTATTCACCTGGAGATATAATGAAACGTACATTTCAACCACACAAACGCAAACGCCGAAACACCCATGGTTTCCGTGAGCGCATGGCGACCAAGAACGGCCGCAAAGTTTTGTCAAGCCGCCGCGCAAAAGGGCGTCACAAATTGACTGTCAGCGACGAGCCACGTAACTAACGTGGCCTTGCTTTCGTCCGTGCTTCTCTCCTCTCTCTAATTTCAGGAAGCGGTGGTGTGAGTGCGACAAACTCTTCCGAAATCAATCATCCTTCGTGGATACCAATCGTTCACCAACGTTATCACCGGCGGGATTCCGATCCAAGGAACCCTGCTGACGGGATTCGTGTTGACCGACGTATCCGACCCTTCCGATCTGAAAGTGGAGATCGGCTTTTCTGTACCGAAAAAGCGGGTTCCGCTTGCCGCGAACAGGAACAGGATCAGACGGTTGATGAAAGAGTCCGTTCGTAAACACCGTGACGAGTTCTTTGCTGCGGTCCTGGAAAAACAGACCGGTGCGAAGATCGTGCTGATGTATCGCGGGGAAAAGAACACGCCGGTAGACCGCTTGATGCTTCACGATGTTGAGCCGGCATGGCTCAGCATTCAGCAACAGATCCTGAAAGCGTTATGAAACATCTTCTTATCTTTTTGATCCGCGTCTATCAGATGGTGATCTCACCGTTTCTGCCCGCGAATTCATGCAGATTTTTCCCGACCTGTTCCACCTACACACTCGAATCCATTCAACTTCACGGAGCGTTCAAAGGCTCGCTGCTCGGCGTGAAACGGATCTGTAAATGTCATCCGTATCACGAAGGGGGCTTCGATCCCGTTCCGGAAAAATTCTCACTCAGGAAACAACACTAATATTATGGGAAGACAAGAGACCCTCGGTTTTGTATTGATCGCCGCGATCCTGATGGCGTGGATGTATTACACCTCGCCGCAGCGCCAGCCGCAGCAACAGGCCAAACCTGCAACCGAACAGACGGCGCAGAATCCGTCCGCCGGGAACGGCGCGGCAAAAAAAGAGATCGTTCAGCAGCAAAGTTCACCCGCTCCGGCTTCGGCGGTGCAGACGGTGAGCGACTCGCTCGGAAAATATTTCAGCGGAACTGAACTTGGAAGAGAACAGACGTTCACCATTGAGACAGAGAACTATATCGCGGAACTCTCTACCCGCGGCGGAGCGATCAAACAGTGGACCCTGAAGAATCATAAGACGTGGGACAATCATCCCGTGCAGATGGTGAATGATCCGCGCGGAGATTTCAGCGTGCTGTTCACCACCACCGACGGCAGAATGATCAACACGAAGAATCATTTCTTCACCACGCAGATCCCGGTCGGCGGAAAAGTTGTTCTCTCCGGTGACGACAAGTTCACCGTTGAATTCATTCTGAAGTCGTCCGAAGGACGTCTGGTAAAGAAACTGACATTCAAGAATAAAGCATACGACTTTGATGCGGACCTCGCGTTCGAAGGGATGCAGAATGTCGTTGCGAACTACGAGTATCAGATCCTGTGGGAAGGCGGACTCAAATACACCGAGTATAACAGTGTTGATGAATCAAACCTTGCCTCATCATACTCTTATGGCGGCGGCGAGCTGAAGGAAGTGAACGCTTCCTCCGAAGGAGAGAATCCCAAAGCGGATCCGTCCGGTCAAACAGAGTGGGTGGCTCTGCGGAATAAATATTTTGCGGTTGCCCTCTTGTCGCAGGACAAAAAATCCAGCGGTGCTTATCTTGAGGGGCAGCATCTTCTGAAACCCAACGGCGGCGTGGTCGAACAATATTCTATTGCGCTGAAGTATCCATTCAAAAATACCGTGAACGAAACAGCGAAGATCTCCACCTATATTGGTCCGCTGGAATTCACCACCATCAAAAGTTATGACCGCGAACTGGACAAGATCATGTCGCTCGGCTGGTCGTGGATCCGTCCGATCACGGAATACATCTTCATCCCGCTCTTCCGGTTCATCCACTCGTTCATTTCGAACTATGGATTGGTGATCATCATCTTCTCCATCCTCATCAAACTGGCGCTGCAGCCCCTCACACGCTCCAGCATGGGCTCCATGCGCAAGATGCAGAAATTGCAGCCGCTCATGGCGGAGATCCGCGAGAAGTACAAGAACGATGCGAACCAGCTGAATCTTCAAACAATGAAATTGTATAAGGATTATGGTGTGAATCCGGCGGGCGGATGTCTGCCTCTGCTGCTGCAGCTGCCGATCCTGTACGCGCTGTATTCGCTATTCTCTGCCTCCATCGAGCTTCGTCAACAGCCGTTCCTTCTCTGGATCACCGATCTTTCGGTGCCGGATGTGCTCATCTCCCTGCCGTTCACGCTTCCGCTGCTCGGTAATTTCATCAGCGGACTCACGCTGGCGATGGGTGTTACGATGTTCATTCAGCAGAAACAGACCGTTACTGACCCGACACAAAAGGCGATGATCTGGATGATGCCGATCATGATGACGATCATGTTCAATCACTTCCCGTCCGGATTGAACCTGTATTACTTCGTCTTCAACCTGCTCTCGATCGGTCAGCAGTATTATTTCAATCAGCGTCATAAGGACGAACCGCTGCAGAAGGTCCCGGAGAACAAGCGCAAACCGGGATTCCTCGAACGGATGCAGCAGAATATGCCGAAGCAGCCGAAGAAATAACGGAAGAATAATTTCCATGAAACAAAAAACCCAAGATCACTCTTGGGTTTTTTTGTTTTCAGCCGGCAGCTGAATATAGAATGTGCTTCCGCGTCCGAGCGCGCTCTCAGCCCAGATCCTCCCGCCGTGCAGTTCAACGATCAGCTTTGCAATGGAAAGTCCGAGACCGGTCGACGTCTCGTTGCCGGTGGGGCGCGCAGAGAGTTTTTGGAATTTGCCGAACAACTTTTTCTGATCATCGTCACTCAGTCCCGCTCCGGTATCGTTCACCGACAACCGCACATCCGCACCGATCCTCTCCACGCGGACAACGATCGGTGAGCCGATCGGGGAATATTTCACCGCGTTGCTGAATAGATTCTCGATGGATTGATAGAGTCGTTCTGAATCCGCCAGCACCATACTTTCCTCGGTGCTGCAGACCTTCAGATCCACACGCTGCTGTTTTTTCTCGGCTAGCGATCTGTTCATCGAGAGGACATATCCCGTCAGCTCCGAGAGACTCAGCGGTAATCTGCGCAAATTGATCTTTCCCTGCTCCATCGACTCAACATTCAAAAAGTCCGTGATCAGATCAACCATCTGCTGCGCGGAACCGGAGATCGCTTTGGCGGATTCCTTCACTGTGGAGAGATCGAAATTCTCTTCCTGCAGGAAATGCGACATGCCGACGATCGTGGTGAGAGGATTCTTCAGGTCGTGCGCAACAATGTGGACAAGTTCGCCTTTGAATTGATTCGCCTGTTCCGCTCTCTCTTTTTCCAACTGCAGACGATACGTCCGCTCATCCACCAGTGATTGCAGTTCATATTCCCTTTTCTTCAGCACGTTGATCCTCATCCGATACGCCGAGAAGATCATTCCGGTGAACAGAAGCATCACGGAGATGCTGAACCACGAGGTCTGATAGAAATGCGGGAACTGGTTCACGGTGATCGAAGCGCCGACCGTGTTCCACACGCCGTCGTTGTTCGATCCGATCACACGAAAATGATATTCGCCGGGATCGATGCCGGTGTACGATACCGAACGGCTGTTGCCGCCGTCGATCCACTCTTTATCATATCCGTCCAATTTATATTTGAACTGTACCAGGTCCGGAGCAGAAAGACTCAACGCTGTAAAAGAGATCGTGATGCGGTTCGCGCCGGCCCGTATATACACCGCCGAATCGATCATTTCAATATTGTTCCCGTCTGCTGAGACATTCTGAATGTAGACCGGCGGAACAATGGTATTCGTGGGCAGTTTCTGCGGCGATACGATCGTGACCCCTTTCATTGTCGGGAACCAGATGGTGCCGTTCATCATCTTCCATCCCGCCGGCTGACATCCGCCGTTGCACTCGCTGCTTCCCATGCCGTCCACAATTCCATACAGAGAAAAAGCGGCTCTCGTTTTTTCTCCGCGTGCAATAGCATTCAATTCTTCTTTGTTCACACGGAAGATCCCTTTGTTACAGGTCAGCCAGAAGAAGCCAAGATTGTCTTCCTGTATCTCGTGGACGGAGATAGCATCATATCCTTCGGGTGCAAGATATTGCTTCACACCGTTTGATCCGAATCGCCGAAGACCTCCGCGGTCCGTTCCGATCCACACGATACTGTCGGTGTCAATATAGATGTCGCGGATCTCTTCCTTTGTCAGTTCTCGGTTGCCCGGGAATCGTTTCCATTTTCCTTTTGTGCCCGGACCAAGGATTTGAATTCCGCCGTCCATTCCGAACCACATGCTCCCGTCGGGATGCTGCGCGATCGCTCTTACCGAATTGCTGATCAGACCGTTGGCAGTCGTATAGTGGGAAAGTTTTTTATTAGAGAGCGAGTAGATGCCGCTCTCCATCGTGCCCAACCAAACGGTCTTATCGCGGGATTGAAAACTGCTCAGGGTTGTTTTTGCGGTGATGCCGGAATACCGTTTGAATGAATACGGGGAAGACGAGGGGGACGAGTAGACGCCGTCCGAAGTGCCGAGCCAGATCGTTCCTGCTTTATCGTCAAGCACGGTGCGGACAATATTGGAGAGCGGTGTTGAACCGATCGTATACGTCTTCGCCGTACCGTTCTCCCACACCGTTACACCGCCGCCGTTCGTTCCGAGCCATTGAGTGCCGCGTCCGTCCTCATACACGGTCCACAGGAAATTGTTTCCGAGTCCTTCTTTTTTGGTCAACGCAGTGAATCTCGAATCGCGGAGACGGTTCAGTCCGCCGCCGCCGGTGCCGATCCACAGCGAACCCTCTTTGTCCTGACAGAGCGCCCACACAACATCAGTGGTGAGTCCGTCGATACTGCCGAGTGTTTCGAAACGTCCGTTCAGGAAACGGGATAACCCGCCGCCGCTGCTGCCGATCCAAATGCTTCCGTTTCTGTCCTCAACAATGGTTCTGATGACATTGCTTGGAAGTCCGTCTTTGGTGGTGAACGTGGAGAACGATCCGTTGCGGTAACGTGTGATGCCGCCGCCGCCGGTGCCGATCCAGATATTGTCGAAGCGGTCCTCAATGATCGAACGGACGATGTTGTGTTTCAGCGAACCGCTGGTCGTGTCGATCTGTTCCACGAACGTGGAGGTCTTTCTTCTCACACCTTTATCCGTGCCGACCCAGATCTGGCCGTCCCGCGTTTCTGCGATGGACCAAATGTTTGTGTTCACAACATCGAAATCAATAGAGCGGTCCTTGAAAACCGCTCCGTCGTATGCGATCATGCCGGACTGCGTACCAAAGAGCATTGTATGATCACGGAGCTCAAGAATGGCATATATTGTGGAGAGATGAAGGGATGAATCGACGGTCATCTTAGAAAAGGTGCCGCCGGAATAGAGGTACAGTCCTCTGGATGTGCCGATCCACATTCTGTTCTGTGAATCCTGATAGAGGGACCTGGGCTGAGCGCGGTCGAACGATTGTTTATAACTTTTGAATGTGACGCCGTCGAAGCGGTAGAGTTCAGAATAGGTTGCGAGCCACAGATACCCGTCCGCCGATTGTTCCAGCGCAACGATGGAATTGTGTTTCAGCCCCTGTTCTTCCTGCCACACATCAAGCTTATATTGGGTTATTCTCTTTGCCGTCGAGAGACCGAGCGGCTGCTGTGACGCTGCGGTACCGGTGAAAAGAATGAACAATATTACAAAAAACAACCGTTCCCCCATTATTGAACAATTATAACGGAAATTATAGAGAACTGCCGCTTGAAATCAAGTGCTCTGGGATACAAAGAGGTCTTAGAGAGTTTTAATATTGTCTGCGCCGAAATTGTTCCTACAATAATTTCGCCAGCCAGGCATTCACGTCCGCGAGACATGCCTCACTGATCTGGTGCGCCATTGGATATTCATGATACTCAACAACGGCGTTGGAATTGCCGAGCAATGCTTTGGTCTCTCTCGCCGATGAGATCGGGATAACCGGATCGCTGATACCGTGAGAGATGAAGATGTGAAGATCCTGCAGCTGTTGAAGTGTGTATTCCTTTTCAATCTGCGCGGGTGCAAATCCGCTGAGCGCAACGATGCCGGTGCAGATGCCGGGATGCGTGAGCGCGATAGAATACGACATGATCGCCCCCATGCTGAAACCGAGAAGGAATATTTTTTCCGTCTTCACCGAATTGATAACGCCGATGATCTCATTCCGGCTGTGATCGAACCCCTTCGCATCGACCGTTCCATCCTCGAGCCGGTCGAACCATGCATATCCGCCCCACTCGTATTCGAACGGTGCGCGGAGGGAGTAGATGTCGAACCGCGGATCGAGCTGGTCCTTTAGCCCGAACAGATCGTGTTCGTCCGCTCCTCTGCCGTGGAGCATAATGAGGGTGGGTTTATTCTCTGACGTCTGCGACGCGGGTTGAAAAACGGATTTGAGCATAAGGAATATATTTGTGGAATTTTGTGTCTTAGTGCCTTCTGCCGAAGGCATCCCTTCGGGAGTGGCGAAAGCACCTAAAAAATTGAAGAACCGAGTTTCGTTGTCAGCAATTCCAGCGCTTTCATTCCCATGACGGAGTTCCCTTTTGCATTCAGACGCGGACTCCACGTTGCGACCGCATACCGATGCGGATGCAGCGCAACAATACCGCCGCCGACACCGCTCTTGCCGGGAAGTCCGACGGTGAACGAGAATTCACCCGCTTCATCATAGAAGCCGCACGTCTGCATCACAGCATTCAAGCGCTTTGTCTGGCTCTTCGTCAGGATCGCTTCGTCGGTGGAGGGGAATTTTCCGTGATTGGCAAAGAGGACGAAAGAATTTGCAAGGTCCTTGCACGACATCTCGATGGAACAGATGTGAAAATACAGATCGAGCACCTCATCCACGTCGTGACGGATATTGCCGAACGACTTCAGAAAATTCGCGAGCGCGGCGTTGCGGAATCCGTATTCTTTTTCGGATGATGCGACCTTCTCGTTATACGCGATCTTCTTGTTGTGCGAAAGACGGCGGACGAAATCGAGGAAATCTTTTTTCGGTTTGTTCAGCTGATCGATCAGGACATCGCAGACGACCATTGCCCCGGCATTGATCAGAGGATTCCGCGGAATTCCTTTTTCATATTCCAGCTGCACCAGCGAATTGAAAGAACTTCCCGACGGCTCCACACCCACACGCTTGAAGATCCGTTCTCCGACAAGCGATACAACGAGTGCGAGCGCAAAGACCTTTGAGATACTTTGGATGGAGAAGAGTTCATTGCTGCTGCCGACGGAATGATCGTGTCCTTCGATCGTGCGCAGATGCATGCCGAATTTATTCGGACTGATCTTGGCAAGCTCCGGGATGTAGTTCGCGACGGAACCTTCGGACTGCAGCGGCAGCACTTCGGCGTGGATCGACTCAAGGATGGATTGAAAATGGTGTGACATAGGAATGGAGGATCACTTCAAAATATTTTGAACACCCACACGGATCATCATCACGGCGATCGCCACCATGAAGAGCGCCGCCACTTTTGCGAACGCCTTTGTTCCCCCGTCCCCCATCAATTTAATGACGAGATCGGAATGACGGAACGTGAGCCACACGATGATCAGATTGATGAGCAGCGAGACCATCGAGATCCAGTATCCGTACGCATCCACAATAATGATGATCGCCGTCAGTGCGCCCGGACCCATCACCAGCGGGATGCCGATCGGCACGACGCCGACGGATTTCGGCGTCTCTTTCCGTTCGTCGCTGGAGAAGAGCAGATCGGTCACCGCAAGCACCAGCAGCACGATCCCTCCGCCGATTCGGAAATCATTCTCCGTGATGCCGAGGAATTTGAAGATCACTTTTCCGAGGATGAGGAACACCAATGCGACAGCGCCGGCCGTCATTGTTGCTTCAACGATCAGCTGGCGCTTCGACTTCAGCGTCATTCCGTCGGTGAGCGAGATGAAGATCGGAACGAGTCCCGGCACATCGATCGCCACGAACAGCGGAATGAATGCCATCATTACATCGTTCAGTATATGGAGTGTTTCTTTCATTCAATAATTAATAATATCTGCGGCAGAATATCTTTTAGAGAACTCTGAAATATTATAAAACATTTCCATTTCGAGCGAAGCCCCAAAGGGGCAAGCGAGAAAACTTTTCGATGTTTTTTGATAAACTTCTCAGATTCCTCGTCGTTTCACTCCTCGTCCCAAGGGGACCCCTTTGGGGGAATGACATGGATTGAGAGTTTTTCAGAAGTCTCTTTTAGATATACAATGACGGAACAATCTTGCAATCATGTAATTATGCAATCTTGCCCTTCAACGCACTTTCGATAATATCCACAGCCTCTTTCTCAGAGACCAGGATCCTTGCATTGGACTGCTTTACTGCTTCAAGAATGGAGCCTTTTTGTTCTTTCAAATAGTTCCAAACGTGATATCCCAGGCGGTATTGATCGTTCTGTTCTTTCGTAGGGACGGATTTGACGCTTTCGTAAGCGATCTTTTCGAGTGTTGCGGCATCGAACATCCGGACGGCAGAGGGGGCAATGGTTGTCATTCTTTTATTCCTTTAATTCGGTTTTCAATTTTAACTGTGTCAATATAATCAACGCTTAGTTGAGAAGCATCGACTCTTTCAATCCGAGGATCTTCATCATATTATCGGCGAGCTGTTCCAGGAGTGTTTTTTGCTGATCGGTAACTCCGAACCGCTGAGCATAATCGCGCATCGCGGCGACCAGGCCGACATCCTTTCCCGCCTGTTCACTCAGATAGTATTTATTGTTCATGATCTCAATATAGAGTTCCGCCGCGGTTTTTCCCCTGAAGAATTCCAATATATGTTCAGACCGGAACAATCTGCAGATCGGCACAAAGACCGTTTCATACCAATCCTTTGTCGCCTCGGCGAGAGTAACATCGGTATCCGCATGCTCGTTCATATACCACTTGTGTTCCTCGATGTGTTTCAGGAATTGATCCACGTACGACGGATTGAAGATGCTGCCGAGGAATTTATCAATGTCGAACGAAGTTTGCTGTTCGAATTTCTTCTTCTTTCGCTCCACTTTATAGAGAAGTTCATACCGCGCTCTGATATATGCTCTATCCTCTTCTGTCCCGACATTATCGCGGATCATTCCGCTGGTGCGGAGGTCCTCATTGATCCACTCCATCGACTCGAAGAAGAAGTTCAGATCCGCTTCGCGCATGGAACGGGAGAGTTTCGGATGGATCTCCACCGTCTCTGCATCCGAAAGGTACGCGAAGAGGAGCGTCTGCAGTCCCACGAACGGCACTTCCCGTTTCTCGAATTTGATGAGCACGTTCGCCAGAGAAGCATCGCCCCAGTAGACGCCGTTGCTGTGCAGTTGTGCAAATAATTTTACGATCGCATCCCAGATCTTCTCACGGTTCTCTTTCCGGAAATTGCGCGAGTAGAGAAATGAATCGGGGAGCACCTTGTTGACGAGCACGGTGACGGTGTGCGAGATGAAATTCTCTTCGTATTGAATACCGATCGGTGTTTCAACGGGGATGGGATCCTCTTCGCGGACGACATATCCTGCCGGGACGAGTGTGTGGATACCGCGGAGCAGGAGTTGTTCGTAGTGAGCGATCTCTTTTTTGGAGATGTCCTCGCTGATCTCTTTGATGCCGAACGAGAACCGTCCGGTCTTCACAAAGACGACGACGTGCCGAGAGATACCGCGCTTGATGTTCAGCACGTTCACGCCGTACTGATGCCAATCGGACACCGGGATACTCCACGGAAGACGCTCAAGTTCCTCGCGGAAGATCGGATCGACATGGAAACGGATGCGGTGAGAGTGGTCCATCACACGTAATATTTAAGGACCGACGAAACGCGGGAAAAAAGGCGTTCCTCAAAA
The DNA here is from genome assembly GCA_049317705.1 of Bacteroidota bacterium. Classification (GTDB taxonomy): domain Bacteria; phylum Bacteroidota; class Ignavibacteria; order UBA10030; family UBA8401; genus UBA8401. Next base: position 11,057 of record JBMOHT010000115.1, read on the forward strand.
AAAAGATTGTCATGCCCGAATGCGTTAGTCGGGCATCCATATGTAAAGATTCCCGCCAAGAATCCCGCTGTTTGAGATTCCGCTTTGCGGGATTCCAAACAGCGGAACACGCGGGAATGACAAATAGTTTTAGAATTATTGTTTGCTTCCGTACTTCACCTGAAGATATTTGATGATGCCGGGCAGGATGGAAAGAAAAACGATGCCGATGATCACAAGCTCAAGATGTTTCACGATGGATGGGAAAGCTGTGCCGAGGAAATATCCGGCAAGCGTCATGCTCAGCACCCATGTCGCACCGCCGATGATGTTATAAGTCACGAAAGTGGAATATGGCATTTCTCCGATTCCGGCGACCACAGGCGCAAATGTGCGTGCGAACGGCATCCAGCGTGCGGCAACAATGGTGAACACGCCGTATTTCTCATAGAATTCTTTTGTGGCAAGGAGATGTTTCTTTTTAAAGAAGCGGGAATCTTCACGCGAATAGAGTGCGTGACCGCTTTTTTTCCCGATATAATATCCGGCAGCATCGCCAACGACCGCCGCAACGATCAGCAGTCCGACCAATTCATAGATGTTGAATAGTCCCTGCGCCGCGAATAGACCGGCGGTGAACAGAAGTGAATCGCCCGGCAGAAAGAAGCCGACCAGAAGTCCCGTCTCTGCAAACACAATGATGAATAATCCGATATATCCGGCCCAGGCAACCAGAGCCTGAATATCCCGCAGTTTAGTAAAAAATTCTGAAATGAATTCCATAACACGTCATCCTGAGGCAAAAATTAGTTCGGAGCGATGATACCCGATGATAAAAGATAGAGAAGTGCAACACCGACCACGATACGGTAGACGATGAACAGATACATCGTATGAGATTTCAAATAATTCAGCAGGAAAGCGATCGACGCATATCCAACAACACCGGAAACAACGGTTGCCACGATCAAATTCATACCGCCGATCTCGGGTGAAAGAAGTGTATGCCGTTCTTTCACCAGCTCGAGCATTCCGGCGGCAAGGACGGACGGAAGCGACAACAAGAACGAGAAGCGGGCAGCGGTCTCACGGTTCATTCCCGAGAACAATCCGCCGGTGATAGTTGTTCCGGAGCGGGATGATCCGGGGATCAGCGCAACACACTGCCAGAATCCGACGATCATTACTTCTTTCCATGTCAGATCATCCAGGGATTTCAGTTTGTCCCCGCGGGCGGTCCTTTTTTTGGTATATGTTTCTGCAACAATAAGTACGAGAGCGAGCACGATCAGGGAAACGCTGATCACATACAGCGAACGGAAAGATGTTTCGATCTGATGTTTCAGAAGCAGTCCAAAGAACACGATCGGAACAGTGCCCGCAGCGATCATCCACCCCATCTGAGCATCACGGTTGTGGAAGAAATTCCGCGTAACGAT
>JBMOHT010000116.1:0-12361 GCA_049317705.1 Bacteroidota bacterium
TCATACGTTTTACCATATGGCGGGACCGAAGATGCTTGTACACCCGGAGGGATTCGAACCCCCAACCCTCAGAGTCGAAGTCTGATGCTCTATCCAGTTGAGCTACGGATGCGTTTTTTGCAGCCGGAGCGAAATCCCTTTGGGATTGAGCTACGGATGCATTATTTTTTTCATAACTCCAAAGCGAAACCCCTTTGGGGTTGAGCTACGGATGCGTTTTTTGCAGCCGGAGCGAAATCCCTTTGGGATTGAGCTACGGATGCATTGTATGATTATAAAAATACGAAATTCCGGTGAAAGTTAAAATGAAGAACGGATAATTCCTTTTCACCGAGGTCAGGTCATTTCTGTTTTCGAGCAGGGATCGAGAACCAGAATGTTGCCCCTTTCCCCATCTCCCCTTCAGCGCGGACGGTCCCGCCGAACCGGTGGACGATCCGTTTCACGGTGGAAAGACCGATGCCGATCCCTTCGAATTGCTCATTGGAATGCAGCCGCTGAAAGATACCGAACAATTTATCGGAATATTCCTGGTTGAATCCGACGCCGTTATCCTTCACGAAGAATTCAACGAACCCATCCTTCTCCGCCGAACCGATCTCGATATGCGTATGCTCCGTTTTGGATGAATATTTTACTGCATTGGAGAGCAGATTGATCCAGACTTGACGCAGGAGGATCGCATCGCACACCACAGGGAACAGTGTATGCACCGTTATGGATATCCGCTCCGAGTCGATGCCGTGCTGCATATCCTGGATCAGCTGTTTCACCATCTGGTCGACATCCACATCCGTTACATTCAATTCCTGCCGGCCGATCCGCGAGAGCGCCAGCAGTCCGTTGATGAGCATATCCATCTTCTTCGTACTGGTGCGGATGACGGAAACGAACCGTAGTGCTTCCTGATCGAAGACCGTTTCGTACTGCTGCGTGAGCATAGCGGTAAAACTGTCAATGGCGCGGAGCGGCGCACGCAGATCGTGGGAAACGGAATAGCTGAATGATTCGAGTTCATCGTACGCCTGCTGCAGGGCCGCGGTACGGTTGAGCACTCGCTGTTCCAGATCGGAATTCATCTTCTCCAGTTCCTCTTCCGCACGTTTCCGTTCGGTGATATCGTACAAAACAACAAGATGGATCCCTTCCAATGCGAGCGAAATGGATTCGGCGCTGACCAACATGGTCTTTTCCTCACCGCCGCGGCAGCGGACATTCACTTCCATCGGCTGGAATGGTTTGCCTACCTTCTTTGCTGTTTTGAGCTGTTGATTCCAGGTATCGATCACCCAACTGCGGTATTTGGGATCAGGATACGCGGCGAGCCACCAATCATTGATGGATGAGATATCTTCAAGAGTGTATCCAAGGGTCTTCGTGAACGAAGTGTTCAGGTATGTAACGACATCATGATCATCGTTCAGCGCCATCGGCACCGGTGAGGCATTGATGATGGCTCGGAACCGCGCTTCATTCTCACGCAGGATCACTTCGATCTTTTTCCGTTCCGTAATATCCCGGCCGACTCCGACCACTCCGGTGACCGGACCGGATTCTGTGCGAAGCGGCGAAATGGATGTCAGGAAGTATTGCTGATCTTTGCCGGAATTGATAGACCATTCGTATTCAACGCTTTCACCGGCAAGAGCCCTGATATTCGCATCAATATGCACCTTCGCCGCTTCAGGACCGTAAATATCCGACGCCGTTCTGCCGATGAAAAAATCAGGCGAGAGATCCAGTTTTTCCAGCCAGCGTCCGAAGACGCCGGTATGTTTCTGCTGTTTGTCGAGCGTGAAGACAATATCCTCCATCGAACTGACGAGTGAGCGGAACATCGATTCCGATTCTGCCAAATACTTCTCTGTCCGTTCGCGCCGTTCGATCTCTTTCTCGAGCGATCTGTTCCGTTCATTCAGTTCAACGGTCTTATTCTCGACCTCCTCTTCGAGCTGAATGTTATACAGTGCGGTCAAGCGCTCAGCCTCTTTTCGGTCGGTGATATCCTCCACAACGATCTTAAAATGCTCCACTTGAGCATGCCGGTCCATCAGCGCATTGATCCTGAAGAGGAATGTCCTTGAAGTATTCCGCACGCCGGAGAGCATGACCTCGCAGGTCTCCGGTTCGGTAGAACGGTACATGAGTTTCAGTTTCCGGAGGAATTCGCCGTGGGATTCTTTGGCGATGTAGAGAAGCAGGTATGTCCCTTTTAACTGTAGCGAACTCTTGCCGAACAGCACGGTGGCGAATGAGTTCACTTCGGTGATCTTGCCGTCCTTTGAGAGTGTAATGTACCCGATGGGCGCATTATCATAGATCTCGTAGAAGCGGCGGTATGCTTCTTCCAAACGATGTTGGGAAGAGATCAATTCATCCTGCTGGATCTCGAGTTCTACCTGATAGACCTCGAGCTCGTGCAGCAGCGTATCGATCTCGTTCTGCAGATGTTCACCGCCGTCCGTAGTACGATTGTGGATGATATCCCGAGCCAGCGTATGAAGCCGCTGCATGTCCCCGCGCGAGAACTTTTTCTTCACACTCTTGATCGCTTCCGTGATCTTCTTCGTGCTGATCTTGGGAGGTACTATCTTAGCGGTGACGGCTGCTTTCTTTTTTTTGGGGACTATTCGGGGCATCGGTTCACGCTTTTGATTCGATCAGATGGATGGAGGTCACTTTGAACCGTTCGCCGATCTCATTCGTCAGCAGCGTTGCTTCAACGCCGATCTTCACCTCTTTCCCATCCTTGCGGACGACGGTCCATTCCGCCGGAGGTTCGGTGCCGTCCTGAATGAACTGTTTATGGAGACGTTCCGCTTTTTTCTTCATGGCATCCGGCACAACGACCGTGAACGGTTTTCCGAGCAGGTCCCGCCGTTTATAACCGTAGATCTTCAGATACGCATCGTTGAAATTGACGAAGACACCGTCCTTGTCCGTGATACAGATACCCAGCCGAGAGACCTTGAACACTGAACTCAGCAGACGCTCAGTATCATTCAATTTTGCCTTGATCAGTTCACTGGTGGTGACATCGAAATAATTTGTGATGATGGAAACGACCTTCTTCGAGTCATTGAACACCGGGAAGAAATTGAACCGAAGAATGACCTTGGCACCGTCCTTCAGTGAGATCATGAACTCGTTCCCAACCGATTCTATCCCGCGGCGGGCGTCATTGAGCTTCCCGCTGCAAACCCCGAGAACGGAGGCCGGCAGATAGGTGATGATCGATTCGCCTTCCTTCAACCGCTTGTAGAAGAAATTCCTGAACATCCGGACGGACGAACGGTTGAAGGTGAGGATACGGAATTCGGTATCCAGCAGCATCAATCCTTCGGGATTACTGTCGATGAGTGAAGAAAGATGTGCAGAGGATTGTTTCAATTCCTCATCCTTGGATGAGATGAGTGAATTGAGCTGTTTCAGTTCCACATAAGCGGTCTGCAGTTCCTCATTCGTTGATTGCAGTTCCTCGTTGCTCGTCTCCAGTTCTTCATTGGATGACTGCAGTTCCTCGTTCGTGGATTGGAGTTCCTCGTTCAGCGACTGCAGTTCCTCGTTCGATGTCTCCAGTTCCTCCACGTAGGTCTGCAGATGTTCGCGGGTAGCCTGAAGCTCCTTTTCCAGTTCCTCCAGACGCGGGTCAAGATTCGCGGAGGTCTGCGGCAGGAAGAATGCGGTATCCTCATCCTCATTGAAGAATTCGAAGATGATGATGAAGAGTTCACTGCTTTGCTGGGTGTAGAGGAGCGGTTTCGCAATGATCTTCACGAAGTATTTCCGCTCCATAAAATCGAATCCGCGGATCTTCCCTTTCACGGGTACTCTGTCCTTCACCGCTTTCGTCAGGATGGAATGCAGTTCAAGATTCAGCTGCCGGTCGATGAGTTTCAGGATGCTCATGTTCACGACACCTTCACCGAGGTTCAGCACAAGGCGGACATCACCGTAGATCTCCTGGATCTCGAAGTTCTCGTTGATGATGACGAACGGGTGTTCATACGTTTTGAACAGTGTTTCTTTCGCCATTTCGGTGACGGACAACTTCCCTTTTTCCGTGTGAGGACCTGAATCCGTAGTGAAGTTACGGGACGGCTGGAAATGTGCGACAGTGAATGAGCGGGACCGCATACCGGTGGTCCGTTTGAAGATCTTCGATGAAGCATCGAGCGTGGAGAACAGATCGCCGTACTGGCCGACCGTTTCCGATTTTCCGAGGAAGAGTATCCCTTCCACATTCAACGCATAATGGAACACGGAGAGGATATATTTTTGAAGATCGATATTGAAATAGATCAGCAGATTCCGGCAGCTGACCATATCCAGTTTCAGGAACGGCGGATTCGCGGTTGCATCGTGTTTGGAGAACAGGATCATCGACCGGACACTCTTGATGATCTCATATTTCCCTTCGGGCGTTCTGACAAAATAACTCTTCACGATCTTTGACGGGATGTTCTCAACAGATGAGGCAGGAAAGATACCGCGCCGAGCGGTCTCGAGCGCCTTCTCATCGATATCCGTTGCAAAGATCTGGATGTGATGATTGACGACCTTCTCTTTGAGGATGTTGGCGACCATGATCGCAATGGAGTATGGTTCTTCACCGGTGGAGCATCCGCAGACCCAGATACGGATCGGTTCATTCTCCTGTTTCTTTAGGATAATGGATTCGAGGGTCTTTTCGAGTGCACTGATGGCTTCGGTATCCCGGAAGAATTCCGTTACACCGATGAGCACAGTCTGGAACAGTTGATTCAGTTCGGTGGGATTCTCTTTCACGAACTTGACATAATCCTCAAGCGACGGCATCTTCAACAGGGAAAGACGTTTCTCGAGCCGGCGGACGATGGTCGTCTGTTTGTACTTAGAAAAATCTGTCTGCGTACGTTTGGAGAGCAGATGCAGGATGTCGGTCATTGCATCGTGCGTGGGAAGGATCGGGGTGTCGATATGCTGCACGTACTGAGGATTGGTGATATACTCTTTGATCTCCTCGCCCATCTTTTCCGGTGAGAGCACCAGGTCCACAGCTTCCGTGCGGATGGCAGAGACAGGCATGCCGTCGTACTTCGCCGTCTGCGGTTCCTGAACGATGGTCAGCCCCCCTGCTTTTTTGATGGCTCTGATCCCGTTCGCTCCGTCACTCCCTGTTCCCGACAAAATAACGCCGATTGTCTTGTTCTTCAGTTCCAATGCAAGCGAAGTGAAGAATGCATCGATGGATGGTTTCGGACCGATGGCGTGCGACGATTTATTGAGGAGAAGTTTGTTGTTCTTGATCACCAGTTCATGATCGGGAGGCGTGATGTAGACATTGTTCGTTTCGATCTTCATTCCCGAAACGATCTCATAGACAGGTTTGGCGGTCGATCTGCTCAGAAGCTGCACAAGCATACTTTTGTACGATGGACTCAGATGCTGTGTGATGATGATGGAAACATTCTTGAGGTCAGCCGGAAAGTGAGAGAGGAAATCCTGAAGCGCTTCCAATCCGCCGGCAGAAGCACCAACACCAACGACGATAGGATTATCGATCTTTTGTTTTACTTTTTTATTTTTCTTTGTCATGAGAGTTGCTCACGGGAATTGACGATGTGTAAGTGAATATGATACGTATGCTATGGCGGGACAGCGGGGAGAGAATCCCGTTCGAATATTATTTGGGAATTATATTAGTGATACTTTACGGCGTAATCAACTGAAAAGGGGGATTCATTGAATAATATCGAAATATCAGACAGAATTGTCTACATGTTTACAGTGTGAAGATATTTCATTCTTTAATAATTCTGACAACTATCCTTAGTTATTAACGTCTTGATATTTTCCTTCGATCCATCCACCAATCCATTCAATTTCTGAGTGTGTGATATTGGATATTGCAGAAAGAAGAATTGTTCATTCCCCCCGCAAAAAAAAGGCGGACAACAGTCCGCTCATTAATTGACAATACTCACCATTATTTCTTCGGATTACCCGGACTTCCCTGCCGTTCGCTGAGACGCTGGAACCGTTTGAGCTTCCCCTTGATGGTCGCCATCAGCATATCCACTGAGACCGGTTTCGTCAAATAATCATCCGCGCCGAGTTCTTTTCCTGTGCGGATGACCACCTCATCGGTGAGACCGGAAAGAAAAATGAACGGAACGACAGAGAACCGTTCATCCTGACGCAAACGTTCATAGAAATCAAATCCCCCGCTGGTGGAAGTTTCGAGATTGATATCGCACACGATGATATCGGGGATCACTCCCTTCTGCAGAAAGCCGAATGCTTCATCGGATGTATCGAACGATACCGCATCCAGATCATTATTCCTGAGAGTTTCTGCCAGAGCATGCAGGAGGTCCTTATCATCATCCACGATCATAACAGTATAGCGCCGCTTTGCCAGTTGAGTGTGTTCAGACATCCTCAGCATACCATGGCCGCCGTGAGTAGCATCGACATTTCCTGATCGAGTATGAGGAACAGGTGGTGCAGGAATCGGCCGTGTTACTTCCTGAGGAGGAGTAGGTGTGAGAATCGGCCGTGTCACTTCTTGAGGAGGAACAGGAGTCCGTGGTACAACGGGATGAGCGGGCGGTACTGAAGGGACAGTCTGCTCTTTAGCCGTGACAGGGACCGGACGGACCGGTACCGGCACGGGGGTTTCTTTGCGATTCTTCTCGGCATCAAGGTCGTTCTTCTTCTTCTCTTCGATCAGACCGGACATCCGCTCTTCATATGCATGCACATACGGATTCTTCGGATCCATCCCTTTTGCACGCTGGATCTCCAGGAACGCTTTTGCATAATCGCGTTCACGGATCAGGGCATCGACCCGCCGAAGGATCTCGTTGACGACCTTTTTGTTCGCATCCGGCGGAGTTAAATATGATGGCTTATCTGTCATTCTCAGTCGATGTTATTTTCGATGGATGTCTATCATGTTGCCTGCCGGTGAATCTGTCAGTTCGTACACACCGGTCCGTGAGAGTTCAGTGATCACTTCATGGATACGTTTTGAAGATGTTTCGATCTCAGTGACACTTTTCGCAAATTCCTGATGGTCAGCGATCTTTTTTTTCATGAACGTGAGATGAAGATAGATCACCGCAAGAGGATTATTGATCTCATGATGGAGGGTCCGTACGATCTCTTTCAGTGTCTTCAATTGTGTCGATTCCTTCTCCGCTTCCAGCCGGCGGATATCCAATTCCAGCCGCTGCTTCTCCAGCGCTTCCCTCTGTTCAAGCACTTTCACCAATACATACGAGAGCGCCCACATCCATAGAACGGTATCGAAGTGCTGAAGGATATCGATACCGCCGAAACTTTTATGTTTGAAGTCGATATAGAACTGCATCGTCGAGAGGAAATAATAGCCATAGATAAAATATGCGGCTATGATCGCGGGATAACGCATCAATGTCTTCTTGATCATGGGAAGTGGATTCATCCCGGGCCTCCGCAGAACTGCGTTATATTCACAATCACGACAAGCAATTTGTAATATTGTCCGAACTGTTTCTTCAGAATAAAGAATATTGGGATATTTAGCAAACATCCCGATACATCATAACGGGTGCAAATAAACGAGAATATCTTCGATCTTACCGTCACCGGAAATAGAAATAGTCCTTATCAGAGGACTATTTTCGGACCTGAAATCGTATGTTGACCATTGGTTACCGGAACAGGGATCAAACTTTTTCGGCAAGTTTTGCTGTTTCGTAAATACTCGCCTCTTTCATGCACCAGGCAAGGAATGTTAATCGGGTCACTTCAGTCTTCGATAGTCCGTAAGGATAGGATGCATCAAAATTGTGCATTACATGTTCCAAAAATCCGGCGAAGGTACTATCCATGGTGAGTCCTGTTATAAGGTATGCGTGAAGTGCAAGATGGGCTTTGATAAGATAGCGATTAGAGGAGCCGTATCCTATTATACAGGACACCACGGAACGGTGAAAGACAAATCCGAACAATCCATCTAATATGTGTTCTATTGGTAAACACGAAGGGCGGATTTCAGCCCGACACAATATTCATTGCGTCGTTGCGGTGATTGTTCTTACATGCTTGTCCGGACAAGAGTCCGGACCTACATTACGTATCTGTGTAAACCTATTGTTTCCGTGATATCCGTGTTCTATGCTCTTCTTTGTGTCTTTGTGTGAGAAATTTTAAGGTGCCGGTCCGAGCAAACACTTCAAAAATGCCGTTCGGACACGCCTGCTACAATCCTTCGGCTACCCTCAGGATGGCGTGTAAAAATCCGGATCTTCTTTTCGTAACCGTAGAAACCGTACTTTTCCATGTCGTTTGTATTCCATTTACAGCAATGGGAGGACCAGCGATCCACCATAAATTTCGTATCTGTGCAAATCTGTCTGATCCGCGTTTTCCCCTGCTGGCCAGCAGGGCAAGCGTGTGCTATAATGGACACCTTGAAAAGGTGTCCTACATTTCGCATTCCAATTCTATTTCTCTTCTTCGCGTCTCCGCGACTTTGCTGTAATTTTTTCTAAATGCGGTCAGAGGTTCCTCCTTGATGTTGAGTATCTCGTTAATCCTATGCCTCTGTGAAACAACGTTCAGCCGCCGAAGTTATTTACTTCGTAACAGCCGTAAACCATTGGCAACCACGATGAGCGTGCTTCCTTCGTGCCCGACAACTCCAAACGGGAGCGGCAAAGCAAAGCCGAGAGCCGAAACGATCAGAACAACGATCACCGAAAGTGAGAAGAGGATATTCTGCCAAACGATACGCCGTGCACGTTTGCTCAACTGTATCGCATAGGGAATGTTCGTCAATGCGTCACCCATCAACACAACATCCGCAGTCTCCATCGCGACATCGGTCCCCGCCGCCCCCATCGCGATCCCTACCGATGCTGTGGCAAGGGCCGGAGCATCATTCACTCCGTCGCCGATCATTGCGACCGGACCGTATTTCTTTTCCAGATCGCGCAGCAGTTCCACTTTTTGTTCTGGCAGAAGATTTGCATGAAACTCGTCGATACCGGTCTGTTTCGCGATACTTGCTGCGACGACCGGATTATCACCGGTCAACATTACTGTTGCTACAATACCGATCCTTTTCAATTCGGCGATCGCGCGGACCGCATCTTCGCGGACGACATCGGCTACGGCGATACAGCCCGGCCATCCTCCTTCATCGTGAATACCTTTATCTCCATCCCTCCCCAGTTCCCGATGGATGATCAGCACTGTCTTTCCTTCGTTTTCAAATCGTTCTTTTGCCTTCATCACATCTTCAGGGATCGTTTCGCCATGCTCTTCGAACAATCTGTATCCTCCAAGCCATGTCAAATACCCGTCCACTTTTGCATGGACTCCGCGTCCCGGCATGGAGACGAAATTCGTCATCGCCGGCACCGGGATGTTCCGGTCCTCTGCTTCATTCACCACTGCTTTGGCGATGGGATGTTCGGACCGTCCCTCGAGCGCAGCAGAAAGTGCCAGAAGATCCTTCTCACTGAAGGTAGCACGGTTCTTTTCCGACACATAGATGTCGGTCAATTTCATTTTCCCTTGGGTGAGTGTTCCGGTCTTATCGAATGCGACGCATTTCACCTCCGCCATTTTCTCCATATATGCTCCCCCTTTATAGAGGATCCCCTTCCGGGCACCGTTTGCTATTGCTGAAAGGATCGAAGCAGGTGTTGAGATAATGAGAGCGCATGGTGAGGCGACCACGAGAATGATCATCGCCTGATAGAATGATGTATAGAATTCTTTTCCAAGCATCAACCATGGAACGAATATGAGACCAAGGGTCGCAAGTATAACACCGACAGCGTAATAGGATTCAAATTTTTCCAACAGAGCCTGCGTCTTTGCCCGCTGATGCTGCGCAGACTCCACCAATTGAATGATGCGGGATAATGTTGAATCGGATGCAAGCCTGGTGACACGGATCTCCAATGCACCGCTGCCGTTCATCGTCCCGGCGAAGACGATGTCCCCCTGTTCTTTGTCCACCGGAACTGATTCTCCGGTAATGGAGGCTTGATTGATGGCGGAGGTTCCGGTAACGATCACGCCGTCCGCAGCGATACTTTCACCGGGAACAACGATGATCATGTCATCGATCACCAATTCGCTGATCGGAACAAGCATTTCTTTTCCGTTCCGCACGGCGGTCGCGTTATTCGGTCTCAATTTCAGCAGCGCTTTGATCGCGTTGCGTGAGCGGTCCATGGCATAGGTTTGAAGAACATTGGACAAGGAGAACAGGAACAGAAGGATGGCGCCTTCGTGCCATTGATTCACCGCAGCCGCACCGATCGCCGACAGGATCATCAGCATATCAACATTGATCTTCTTTTCCACCGCACTCTGCCACGCTTCCTGAATGCCGAACCACCCGCCGGAGAGATACGATACGATATTCAATGCCAAAATTATCTGAACCGGGACAGAATATGATTCCGCGGCAATGCTGATCAGCACCGACGTAAGACACAAGACCGTCAGCATGATCGGCAACCGCTGTGTTGAGAACGCTTCATACAATCGGAAGGAGGAATGGATCGGGCTTTCGGTTGTTTGTTGACTGCTCATAGATACTTCCAAAAAAGAATGGTTGTTACTGCTCGGTGAGTTGATAATAATATTTTTAATCTCAGCCACAAAGGCACGAAGACACAAAATTTGTGAGAAAAATACGATACACTAATTTTTTATAACTTTACGGATTTTAAATGCCTTTTGCCGATGGTATCCGTTAGGTGAAGCCTTCACTTTGTGATGAGAGCGGCGAATTGCTAATAATAATTAGAAGCCATCTTAAAAATACATTCTTTTCTTATGCAATTGTCATTCCCTTCCCAAAGGAATCCTTTCGGGACATGTTTTTGGCGGGAATCCATTATGCTATACCCCCGACAGGAGCATTCGGGGGTGACATTGTTTTTTGAGATAACTTCTAACAATAATTAATTTTTTGCACAGGGTTTGCTGAGTAGTTACGAAAGATTCACGTTAAAGCAGGTCCCAACGCTTGGTCGTCAACGACGTGAATCTTTTTAGTTGATTGAAACAATCATGTTTACCGCACCAGGCGTTCGTTACTCAAACACTTTTTCCAGCATCAGGTATCTACCGTGAATGGCGCTTTCAAGTTTTTCAAGCTTCATCCACGGCTGACCGGCACGGACCGCTGAGACATATTCCCTCACCCCATCCGAGAGGATCTTTTTGCGCCGTTCGTACAGTTCGTTCTTCTTTGACCAGCGGGCAGGAAGTTTGGATGCGTCAAGCGAATCAATGGCAGACTCCAGTTCATTTATGGAAGACTTGATCTTTTCCATATTCTTTTGGGGAATATCATAGTGATGCAGCGTATACAGTACGCGATGGAACGCATCGATCTGCGGAGTGACCGGTCTGACGATACGGACCATCTTTTCATACAACATATGAACTGCTTCGGCCGCACGAAGGATCCGGATAGTATCCGAACCAATGATGCTCTGTTTGTATTCGTTCACAGCAGTTCCCAGATCCGTTCGCGCAGCATCCCATTGCTGTTGTTTATCACGCAATATGCCGGGCAACACTGCCGCGGATAATTTTTTGTAGGCACTGTCTACGGGAAGATACAGATCCTTCAATGCAGCAATATCCTTTGCAGGCCACGCTTCGTGCCAAATTGTATAGATCGGTTTATGGAATGCATCAAGCTCAGGAACTCTGCCGTTGGTTTCATCCGGCAATTGAGCAACGAGCAGCGAACTGAAGACAAACAAACAGCCAATGATATTTTTCATATGGTCCCAAAGTATTATTTATTGTTGAAAAGAACATGCCATTACAATGACGTCGTGATCAGAAATCGAACATCTCACCAAGGAATCCCCGCCTCCGTCCACGGCCGGCTTGTTTTCCGAATCCGCGGTGATCATCATCGTCATCATGATCTCCGTAGTGCGCTCTATCGTCGATACCGGCAGCAGGCTGCAGGGTCATTTGGGTCCGGTCGATGATCTTTTCCAACTCACCCCGGTCGAGCCAGATTCCACGGCATTGCGGACAGTAATCGATCTCAACTGCTTGGCGTTCCGTCATCAGCAGATCGACGGTATTACAGACTGGACATTTCATATATTCTCCTAATTCGTGTACAAAAATAAACGGGCACCACGTGCGGAGACGTGATACCCGTTGAAGTGATATGAGAAATCGAGTATCATGCTCCGATCGTAATGAACCGTTCTTTCGGGGTCATTGAGATACCGCACCGGGCCGGTGCTTCTCCGTCATAGGTGTTTCCGCAGGTCGGGCAGACCATATATTTTGACGGAAGCATCTTCTCTTTATTGGCGTTCATCTGTTCAGCGGA
>JBMOHT010000117.1:0-12297 GCA_049317705.1 Bacteroidota bacterium
ATTCTTCTACGGTGATGTTTTGAGCTTTTGAACGGGCTTCACTCAATTCCTTCTGACGCTGCGTCAGGATATATCCCGGACAAACTGTATTGACGGTGATGCCGGAACCTCCGTATTGATTCGCTAAGACCTTTGTCAATCCAAGAATACCCGGCCGAAGCGTTGATGAGATCAAAAGATCATCTATCGGCTGTTTGGCAGATAAAGATACAATGGATACGATCCTTCCCCACTTCTGACGTTCCATGATCGGCAGGACCGCCTTCGTCATTCGGATCATACTCATCATCGTCAGATTGAATCCCCGTTCCCATTCCGAGTCAGGAATTGTCGTGATTTTCCCTGTTGGAGGACCGCCGGCATTATTCACAAGAATATCTATTGTTCCGAAATGTTCGACTGCTCGTTTCACAGCTGTTTCAATTTCATCTGCATTCGTTACATCTGTTACGAGCGGCAGTATCTCTGCACCCGTCAACGAACGGATCTCATCGGCAGTATCATCGATGGATTTTTTCGTACGCGAACAAATGACCAGTCTCGCACCTTCTTTTGCGAGAGATAATGCCGCAGCTTTTCCCAATCCTTGACTTGATGCTGACACAAAAGCTACTTTATTTTTAATTCCAAGATCCATAGTATTCAGAGATATTATGCATTAACAATCTATCGTTACGATCTCTTTTTGATATTCATTCCCGAGCAGGATCACTTCCTTATCCTTTGAGATATAGACGTCGATCTCCAGACGAATTCCGAATTCGCCCGGCAGATAGATCCCCGGTTCAATGGAAAAGCAGGTCTCGGGAATGATCTCGCGCACGTCCATCGTCTCAAAATTGTCGATGTGTGCTCCGTTCCCGTGCACTTCCTCACCGATATTATGTCCTGTTCGGTGAACGAAATATTTTCCGTAACCGCGGTCCTCAATATGCTTTCGAGTCACATCATCGACATCACATCCGCGCACCTTCCGTCCTGCCGCAAATTCCTGCTTGAGATATTCTACTGCCGCATCTCGCGAACCTTTGACGATCTCAAACACTTCCTGATATTTTTTCGGAACATCCTTCCCGGCATATCCTACCCAAGTGAAATCGGCATACACCGCTCCCGGTTTCTTCTTTTTCGCCCACCAATCGATCAGAACGTAGTCTCCTTTTTTTATGACAGAGCTCTCCTCAGCGCTGGGGTCGTAATGCGGATTCGCTCCGTTCCCGTTCACTGAACAGTTCGCTGGTGCATAGGTTGTCAATTCATAGGACTCAAATTCTTTCATGATCAGCTGCTGAACGTCATACTCAGTCACTACAGCATTCTTCCGTAACTGTTCACCGATAAAACCGAATGCTTTATGGATTGTCTTCAGAAGGATATTCGCCGTATCCTGCGCATCAGAATATTGCGCATCGCTCCAGCGTGCTTCAAAGAACTGAACAATATCACCGGACGATACAACATTGACTCCGAATGACCGTATGAATTCAAGCGTTCCTGCGTCGATCTTAGAAAGATACGGGATATCATTGTTGGGGGAATACTCCATGCAAATGTTCTTTGCACCCCTGAGCAATGAACCAACCCCTTCGTGAAGCGATTTCCATGTATTATAGATGGTCTTGTCGCCGGGAAGATGGTCAAGATCGTATTGTTCAATGCTGTGGACAAGTTTCTGCGGTGTGCCGGCGGCGGGAATGAAATAGAAATATCTCCGAGATGATAATTTCCCGGACTGCATGTCCAAGATCTTCGAAGCGAATTGATTATTGTTCCTGAAATTATAGATGAGCCAACCGTCCAACTGATAGTCCTTCAGTTTCTGTTGGATCTGTCCGAGATTCGTTGTGAATGACATGATACCTCCCTTTCATTTTCTGAAATATAGAAAATAAAAAACCCTCAGCCAAATGATTTGACTGAGGGTTTCACTATCGCTAACCGTGTCAAGGTTGCAACCTTGACACGGTTTTGGGATGTCTTAATACATATCACCCATTCCGCCGCCCGGGGGCATTGCGGGACCTGACTTCTTCTCTTCCGGTTTCTCGACGATGGTCGCTTCGGTTGTGAGGAGCAGTGAAGCAACGCTGGCTGCATTCTCAACAGCAACGCGGCTTACCTTGGTCGGATCGATGACACCGGCTTTGATAAGGTTTTCGTACACTTCGGTCAGTGCATTGAAACCAAAATCATCCTTACCGGCTTTCACTTTATCCACCACAACGGAACCGTCAAGACCGGCATTCGCAACGATCTGGCGAAGCGGTTCTTCCAGTGCACGGCGGAGGATCTGAACGCCGGTTGCCTGATCGGCATTGGCGGTCTTCACGTCATTCAATGCATCGATCGCACGGAGCAGAGCAACGCCGCCGCCGGGAACGATACCTTCTTCAACAGCAGCGCGTGTTGCATGCAGAGCATCCTCAACGCGTGCTTTCTTCTCTTTCATCTCAACTTCGGTGGATGCGCCGATCTTCAGCACAGCGACACCGCCGGAGAGTTTTGCAAGACGTTCCTGCAGTTTCTCTTTATCATAATCGGAGGTCGTTTTTTCAACCTGTGATTTGATCTCTGCAATACGCTTTTTGATATCTTCTTTCGTGCCGGCTCCTTCAACGATGGTGGTATTGTCTTTGTCGACAACGACCTTCTTTGCGGTTCCGAGATAAGCCAATGTAGCGTTCTCCAATTTGAATCCTTTTTCTTCGGAGATGACCTGTGCACCGGTGAGGATCGCGATATCTTCGAGCATCGCTTTGCGGCGATCGCCGAATCCGGGAGCTTTCACTGTCACAACACGCAATGTGCCGCGAAGTTTGTTCACGACCAATGTTGCCAGTGCTTCGCCTTCAACTTCTTCTGCGATGATCAGGATGGAACGGCCGGACTGCGCCATTTTCTCGAGGATCGGAAGAAGGTCCTTCATTGCGCTGATCTTCTTGTCGTGGATGAGGATGAATGGATTCTCCAGTTCAGCTTCCATCGTATCAGCATTCGTCACGAAATACGGTGAGAGATAACCGCGGTCGAACTGCATACCTTCGACAACATCAACAGTTGTCTCGGTTCCCTTTGCTTCTTCAACGGTGATAACACCGTCTTTGCCGACCTTCTCCATTGCATCAGCGATCAGGTTGCCGATCGTCGGATCGTTGTTCGCGGAGATGGTTCCGACCTGTGCGATCTCTTTCTTACCGTCGACGGTCTTGCTCATTGCTTTCAAACGCTCGATCACTTTCGTCACTGCGAGATCGATACCGCGTTTCAGATCCATCGGATTTGCACCGGCAGTAACGTTCTTCAAGCCTTCACGGACGATCGCCTGTGCAAGCACAGTAGCGGTCGTTGTTCCGTCACCGGCAACATCCGATGTTTTTGATGCAACTTCACGGACCATCTGTGCGCCCATGTTCTCGATGGCATCTTCCAATTCAACTTCTTTTGCTACGGTCACACCGTCTTTGGTGATGGTCGGAGCACCGAATTTCTTCTCGATAACGACATTACGGCCTTTCGGTCCGAGTGTCACTTTTACGGCATTAGCTAATTGATCGACACCGCGCTTCAAACCTGCGCGTGCATCGAATTCAAACGTAATAATTTTCGCACCCATTGTAAGTTCTCCTAAATTAATTTAACAGATTCAGATGATGATTATTTCGGCATGATAGCGAAGATATCGCTTTCACGCATGATCAATACTTCCTGTCCATCCACGGAAACTTCTGTTCCGGAGTATTTTCCGTACAGCACTTTATCTCCCACTTTTACTTCCATCGCGATCTTTTTTCCGTCGTCGGATGTTTTACCGGGTCCGACTGCGATCACTTCGCCCCATACCGGTTTTTCTTTTGCGGTATCAGGAAGATACAGACCACCCTTGGTCTTTTCTTCTGCTTCAGCCGGTTTTACAACGATACGATCTGATAATGGATGAATTTTCATAGAACCTCCTTATAACATGTTGATTTATTGCAAGTTATGGGAAGCACCATTCTTAGCACTCCCGTTGTTCGAGTGCTAATATAAGGAAAGAAGACTATGAAGTCAAGATTGGCACCTGCCAAAAACCTATACGACAAGTCCATTGGAAAGGGTTATAATTCGATCAGCCCGTTGGGCGAGATCCTTATTGTGTGTGACAATAACGAAGGATTGGTTATGCTTATCGCGTAGTGAAAACAGCAAATTATGGAGGTTCTCAGCATTTTCGGCATCAAGATTACCGGAAGGTTCATCCGCAAAGACGATCTTCGGGGAATTCATCAACGCTCTGGCTACTGCCACCCGCTGCTGTTCTCCGCCCGACATTTCACTTGGTTTATGATGTTCACGATCAGTCATACCGACGTCATTTAACAATGTCTTAGCTCTGTCTACGAATGATGATCCGCTGTTCCCCGCAATGTATGATGGCATCAAGACATTTTCAAGTGCTGTGAACTCCGGGAGTAAATGGTGGAATTGGAATACGAATCCGATATTTTCGTTACGCACCTTGGAGATATGCTCATCACTGTATTGGGTCACATTCTTTCCTTCAAACAGGATCTCACCTTCCGAAGGCTTATCCAATAATCCAAGCAAATGAACGAGAGTACTTTTCCCTGCACCGGATTGACCGACAACAGCGACCACTTCCCCTTGTGCAAAGGATAATGATACCCCTTTGAGTACTTCCAGTCTCGATTGGTCACCGGTAGGATACCACTTTTTAATATTTCTCGCTTCGAGGATCATATTTACTCCCACCGTACAGCTTCAGACGGCTGCAACTGTGCGGCTCTTTTTGACGGATAATAGGCAGCGAATGAACAAAGGATCATTGCAGACAATGGAACGAGAATCAGGTCCATGGTCCTCATCTCAATTGGAATTGCTGGAATGATGTAAACATTCGTATCGAGTGCGAACAATTGGAATGTTACCTGCAGCCAGCAGATGAACGCGCCTAGCGCGAGGCCGAACACGGATCCGAATATACCGACAAGGATCCCTTCCAACCGGAAGATCTTCCGAATATCGTTTTGTGTAGCCCCCATAGCTTTGAGGATGCCGATATCGCGGGTCTTTTCGATAACGGTCATTGTCAGTGATCCGAGTAGATTGAATGATGCAACTGCGATGATCAGCGCAAGGATGATGAATGCCGTCCATCGTTCGACCTGCATCACGGAATAAAGGTCCTTATGCAGATCATACCAGGTTTGGACGATTACGGAATCTCCGAATTCTTTTCTCAGTTCATCGACCAATTCTTCAGAATCATCGATGGAATTCAGCCGGATATCGTATCCCTGGATCTTATCTGTCGCGAATAATTGCTGTGCTGCTTCAAGCGATGTGAACGCGTATAGCCCGTCGTAATCCTTATTTTTTGCTTCGTAGATTCCGATCACACGCATGCTCAGCAGCTGCGGCAGTGCAATTCCGGTCAATGCATTTTGCACACCGGCCGAAGTGACAACGAACAGCGTATCATCCATCCCAATCCCCAATTTGTCGGCAAGACTATATCCGATCACTACTTCAGGATTTTCTTTTGAGAAGTTCGTTGTCCCTATTGCCATACTTTGATTGAGACCGGAGACACTCGAGATCTCCTTCGTTTCTAGGCCGCGTATGAAGATGACCTTCGTTGTCTTATTCGAGATCAGCATACCTTTACCCGAAACGAATGCCGATCGACCCGTGATATTGTTCTTCGTCCCCAAAAATTCCTTCAATGCTTGTTCAACGGTCGGCGCAGCATTTTTTTTTATCTGTACGCGGACATGCGGATCGAAACCCACGAGAATGTCAGTGACAAGGCCATTGAAACCATTGAAGACGGAAAGAACGACGATGAGTGCTGCAACACCGATAGTGACCCCAAGAATGGAAATGAGCGAAATAACGGTGATGAAACCGGTCTCTTTCTTCGCCAGTAGATATCGTTTCGCTATGAAGAATGTATAATTCATCATCCCAACCGTATCGCTTTGATAGGATCCATTTTTGCCGCAAGGCGTGCGGGGATATATGAAGCCGCGATACACAGAACGATACTGATCCCGGAAACGATCAGAAAATTCTCTAAGCGGAAATAGATCGGAACGGTCTTCATAAAATAGATCGTTGAAGGGAGCGAAAAGAATTCGTAGTGTTGCTGCAGCCAGCAAACGGAAAATCCAAAGATGTTACCGAGTGCCGTTCCGACGAACGCGATGATCGTCCCCTGGATAAGGAAGATCCGCTTCACATCCTTTTGAGATGCGCCGAGTGAACGCAGGATGCCGACTTGTTTTCGCTTCTCCAAAACGAGCATCAGCAGCGTTCCGATGATGTTAACTGCTGCTACAGCGATAATGAGTCCAAGAATGAGCGGAATAGGTTCTTTTTGAAGTTCTATCCATGTGAAGAGATTTCTGTACAACTGAAAGAGTGTCTTTGCATTGAATGGATATCCGAGGATATCCATCACCTGTTTCGCGGTCGCCGGAGCATCCTCAACATGGTCCAGCATGATCTCGAAACCTGTCACTGCTTCCTCATAATTGATCAGTTGCTGTACCGCCGGGATACTTGCATACAGATAGACATCATCGTATTCGGCCATTCCGGATTCATACACTCCGTTCACAACAAATGCCATCACGTTCGGCGCGATTGATGTTTGGATATGTCCCTGAAGTCCGAAGACCAGAACGGTATCATGGATATGGGCGCCGATGGTGTTAAGGAGTTTTCTCCCCATGACACAACCATACATCCCCTGCGTCACTTGCTTTAGATCGATCGAACCTTCTACGAGATATTGTGCGATTCCTTGTTCCGCATCGGTGTTCTCGATCCCTTTAATGAGGATCCCTTCGGTCTCATCACCATAATTCACCATTCCTTCTTTGGAAATGAATGCGGAGACTGAACGGATCTGCGGAAGCTGGTTCTTCAACCGTATCTCGACATTACGATAGTACCGGATGGGTTGATTGGAGAAGGTGGTGACCTGGATATGGGTGGTGAAGCCGATGACCTTCTCTTTCAGTTCTTTTTCGAAACCGCCGAGAATGGTCAGAGCTATGATGAGTGATGCGACACCAAGCGCTACTCCTGTAATGGAGATGAGCGTTACGAAGGAAATAAAATTTTGAGAACGGGATGTTCTTTGATACCGCAGGAAACGTCCTGCAACGAATGACGTGAACGTCATGTTAACCGACCTTTTGGTTACTTGACTGCATCAAATACGCCTTGATGAATTTATCAAGGTCTCCGTCCATCACTCCCTGAACATCACTCGTCTCATGTTCCGTGCGATGGTCCTTTACCATATTGTATGGATGGAAGACATAGGAACGGATCTGACTTCCCCATTCGATCTTCTTTTTGGTCCCTTCGATCGCGGCAAGCCGGGCTTCTTCTTCCTCTTTACGTATCTGATACAGGCGGGATTTGAGCATCTTCATTGCCCGTTCGCGGTTCTGGAACTGCGAACGTTCTTCCTGACAGGCAACAACCACTCCGGACGGGATGTGGCGAAGACGGACAGCGGTCTCAACTTTATTGACGTTCTGCCCGCCCTTTCCGCCGGCGCGGTACGTATCCATTTCAATATCTGCCGGATTGATCTCGATCTCAACATCATCCTCGATCTCAGGATAAACGAAAACCGAAGCGAACGATGTATGCCGGCGCTTGTTCGCATCGAATGGTGAGATACGAACTAACCGGTGCACACCGATCTCGGCCTTTAAATATCCGAATGCGTAATCGCCGAATATCTCAATGGTAGCACTTTTGATCCCGGCTCCGTCACCATCCTGCCGTTCGGCAAGCGAGATCTTGTAACCGTTCTTTTCGCACCAGCGGGAATACATCCGGAGCAGCATCTCTGCCCAATCCTGTGATTCGGTACCGCCGGCACCTGAGTGCACGGTTAGGATAGCGTTACTCTTGTCATCGGTCCCGCTGAGCATATTGCGGAATTCCATGTCTCCGATGCCATTCGTGATCCTTGTCAATTCGTTGGTGATATCCGAGCGGAGTGATTCATCATTGGATTCTTCCGCCAGATCGATGAAGGCAAGCGTATCGTCGGCAAGCCGTTTCGCCGCAGACCAGGCATCCACCCACGATTTCCGTGTGTTGATCTCCTGCATCACTTTTTGAGCGGCGACGTTGTCCAACCAGAAGTTCGGTTCAGAGGTCTTTTGCTGAAGGGCGTCTATCTCACTTTGTTTGATCTCGATGTCAAAGAAACCCCCGGAGCTGCGTGAGGCGTTCCTGCAATTTCTCTAACTCCGCTTTCTCATTATCGAACATCATATCGTTTCCTTGATCTCTAATTCCATCCGCAGCATGACGCTGCTGAGTGTCTTATGTTGAATCTCTTCGAGCATCATTGCCGATGCACCCACGGAAGCATTCAAAAGGCGGAAATTCACCATTCCCAATTCCGGAAGTTCTGAACGTTCAACAGAACCGGAATAAATACCAGACAAATGTTCCTTCACTTTTGCTTCAGTGCAGTATTTCACCAGCA
Organism: Bacteroidota bacterium; assembly: GCA_049317705.1. GTDB lineage: Bacteria > Bacteroidota > Ignavibacteria > UBA10030 > UBA8401 > UBA8401. The sequence goes on from JBMOHT010000117.1 coordinate 8,525, forward strand.
ATGAATAATACTCCGGCTGCCGTGCAACAATTCCCACACTGTCCATATCTCCTTTTTCACCGGATCGTGCATGAGCAATATGAAATAACCGGATCTTCATGGCTTCTATCCCTTCACGGACCGTCGTTCCCCTTACGAGAACGATGCCGGTCCGGACCGATCACTTCAATGATCATGCTCCAAAAGAATTATGCGATTCCTTTTTGGATTATTTACTTCAACCGGATATGGAGTTCATCCAACTGCTTCTGATCGACAGCAGACGGATTCTCATCCATCAGTGAAACACCGCTTGCGGTCTTTGGGAATGCGATGACGTCGCGGATCGATTTTGCGCCGGCGAACAGCATGGCAAGACGGTCAAAGCCGAACGCAATTCCTCCATGCGGAGGTGCGCCGTATTTGAACGCATCGAGCATGAAACCGAATTTCATCTTTGCCTCTTCCGGACCGATTCCCAGCAGACTGAATACTTTACTCTGAAGAGCTGAATCATAGATACGGATACTACCGCCGGCCACTTCGTTGCCATTCATCACGAGATCATAAGCACGAGCACGTGCTTTTGTAGCATCGCTGTCCAGCAAGTGAGCATCTTCCGGTTTCGGTGAAGTGAACGGATGGTGCATCGCCACATGACGTTTCTCTTCTTCCGAATAATCGAACATCGGGAAATCAACGACCCAATGCAGATTCCATTTATTATCATCGATCATGTTCAGACGCTTTGCCATTTCCAATCGAAGGACACCAAGCGTTGTATACGTCTTTTGCCAGGTATCAGCAACGATCAGAACATTGTCCCCTACCTTTGCACCAGCTGCTTCGCATATCTTCAGGCACAGTTCATTACCCAGGAATTTTTCGATCGCGGATTCGATCCCTTTTTCCGTTAATTTAATGTATGCAAGTCCGCCGACGCCCTGCGATTTTGTGAAGTCTACCAGATTATCCATCTGATTTCGTGTATAACTTGCACCGCCGGGAACAGCAAAACCTGCAACCACTCCGCCCTTCTTCACGATCTCGTTGAATACTTTGAATCCGGAGTCCTTCACGAGGTCGCTGAAATCGGCGAATTTAAGATCGAACCGAAGGTCCGGCTTATCGCTGCCATACCCTTCCATCGCATCTTTGTAAGTGAGTCGCGGGAATGGTGTGACGACATCGATCCCCTTGATCTCTTTCATGAAGCGCTTCATCAGTCCTTCAACGATGGTCTGAATATCATTCTCATCAACGAATGACATTTCAACGTCGATCTGAGTGAACTCCAACTGGCGGTCTGCGCGAAGGTCCTCATCACGGAAGCATTTTACGATCTGGAAATACCGGTCATACCCTGCGACCATCAATATCTGTTTATAGGTCTGGGGAGACTGCGGTAATGCATAGAATTTGCCCGGATTGATCCTGCTCGGCACCAAAAAATCACGTGCCCCTTCGGGTGTGCTTTTCATCAGCACCGGTGTTTCCACTTCAATAAAATTATGTTCATCGAAATATTTTCTGGTGATCTGGTACATCGTATGGCGGAGGAGAAGATTCTTCTGCATCGGCTCACGACGAAGATCCAGATAACGATATTTCAGACGAAGGTCCTCATTCGTATCCAATTTATCCTCGATCGGGAACGGAGTTGTTTCCGCTTTATTCAGGATCGTAAGATCATCGGCGAGGACATCGATCTCTCCGGTTGCAAGTTTACTGTTATCAGTACCCTCGGGCCGTTTTTCAACTTTACCGGATACTGAGATCACAAATTCCGTACGAAGTTCTTTGGCAAGTGAATGGATCGCTTCGTTTTGATTAGGATTGAAGACAACTTGTGTCTTACCATATCGGTCACGCAGATCGATGAATATCACTCCGCCGAGATCCCTGCGCGTATCGACCCAGCCGGTCAGTGTGATCGAAGTTCCTATGTGTGACGGCCGTAATTCGCCGCACGTATGTGTCCGTTTTTTATACTGCATTGATGAAATAATTCTCCTAACAATACAAAATCCCTACCTTGAGGGATCAATTGAAATACTACCCTTATGCATAATCAAGATACGGAAAAACGGCGGTTTTTTCAATGTCCGCCGCAACAAAACTAATTCTGTTTTGCGAGTGTTCGGATGAACTGGACGAGTTTGTACGGCGCAGATCGTGGCCGATACACATCGTTTTCGGTGAGGTATGTATAGAATTTACCATCCTTAAATACAGACGGCGGACTTGGACTTTGAGGATTGAATGGACTGAAGATCCCTTTTTCTCCCCCATATGGTATTGAAGGATTGAAAATGCTTGACGGTGACTGATTCGATGCGTACTGTCCACCATCATGAATTATGGACTGTGGGTTTGCCGTATCAGCGACGATCATTCCAAGATATGTCCCATCCGGTGCAATGATGCGGGCGCCCAGCAGTTGGAAGAACTCTTCTTTTGTTCCGGGTTCTTCGTCTTCATCCATCAGAGAATCACCAAGAGCTGCAGTATTAGACGGCATTTGCGTTGCCGCAAATCCTCCGTTTCTGCCAAATGAATACCGGACAACACTAACAGGTTCATTGACCTGGTCATATGTGATCATTTCGGTCTTAATTCCACGCGTATCATATTTATACGTCGTCTTGAACCGCAATGCTCTGTCCGTTCCTGATTCTTCGATCAGATTATTTTGCTTATCATATTTCAGTAGTCTGGAATACGTTAATTTTGCATCGCCGGAGTATTCTTTCTCTTCGAGAAGCATCCCCTTTTCATTTCTCAGATATTGAGTCCGTGATTTCAATGCTGAATCCGGCCGATACGATCTCATCTCAGAGACACGTTCGGCGCCGTCATAATCGAATGCAAAACGTTCATTGATATTGTATTGGATCGAATCATGAGATTTGAAGTACCGCTGATACTTTACGATGGAAACGATATTTCCTTTCCTGTCATATAGTATCGTGATCTTCTTTAGATTATTCTTGAACTCGATGACATTTCCGCGAGCATCATAGAGGTATGAATCCCTCATGAAAATCCTGCCATCATCAAGTTTGCCCACTGACTCCAGCAGAAGTCCATTATCGTCATAGATAAAGGATATTTTACGATCGACCTTACCATCAGCCTTGTAGATGACCGATTCAATCCTATTGTTTCGGGAGTTATAACGGTGGATCGATTTCAGCGTTGTGGTCCCTTTCACCTCAGTTTCCTCGATCAGGTTTCCGTTCTTATCGAACCTGAAATTCGTTGTTGAGGAAACCGATCCGTCGGAAGGACCGAATGATAATTCTTTGATCTTATTTCCCCGATCATCATATCGGATGGTGGATTCAAGAATGCCATTCTTATCGACTTTCCCGAACCGATACGCATAGCGAACAGAATTGATCGAATAGATACCGGCAGAAGAGATCTTTTTTCTGTCGGATATTTCGGATTGCCGGTCTCTTTCGGATTCTTTTTTACTTTTTGGAATGAATTCTGATGTTTGGGCGGAAAGCAATAATACACAGAGGAATATTAAGACGCCTGAACGTCTCAATATCGCGGTACAATGAAGATTGGTCCCCCAAAAACGCTGCATTTTTTGCCAAAAGAAGAGATTAAACGGAATTTTGTCATTGAAGATAAATGAAAGAGAGATGAATATCAATCAATAATCGAGGAAAAGATAAAGCAGGATGGCTATATAACGCAGAAACGCCCGCAAAGCGGGCGTTTCTTATTTCTCAATTTTTTACTCAATGTTAAAACGTATCCTGATAATTTCTTGTCGTGTA
>JBMOHT010000118.1:0-12272 GCA_049317705.1 Bacteroidota bacterium
TTTTCAAAAACTTCACCCTAAGTAGTTACAAGACAATCGGTTTTGCTTTCCCCGTCAGAATGGTCATGAGTCCCAGCGCCACCAGATATGCGGAACCGGAAATAATGAACAGCGACAAGTAACTTCCTGTCAACTCGAGAATATATCCTGTCGCCGGCGCAAAAAGCATTCCACCGACAGCGCCGGCCATACCGCCGAGACCGACCACGGACCCGACCGCTTTCTTGGGGAAAATATCCGACGCGGTCGTGAAGATATTAGCGGACCAGCCTTGATGGGCTGCTGCCGCAAGTCCGATCAGCAGCACGGCGATCCACAGATCGGCGACCTGCGAAGCGAAAACGATCGGCGTTACACACAGTGCGCAGATGAGCATCACGATCCTTCTGCTTCTGTTCACCGGCATTCCTTTTTTGATCAGGAACGAAGAGAGCCAGCCGCCGCCGATGCTGCCGAAACTCGTCATAGTATAAATAGCGATCAGCGGTAATCCAAGCGTAGTGATGGTCAATCCATATTCTTTATTCAAAAATTTGGGAAGCCAGTAGAGATAGAACCACCAGATGGGATCAGTGAGAAATTTACCGACGATGAACGCCCATGTCTGGCGGTATTTCAACAGACCGAGCCACGGTGTCCTTTCGGTGGAAAGTTCAGGCGGGTCCTGCTGAATATATTGTAGTTCCTCCCGGCTCAACCTCTTCGTATTTTCCGGCCGTTCATAGAAGAACATCCATAATATGATCCAGAAGAATCCGAGTGCACCGGTGACAATGAATGCTTCCTGCCAGCCGTATGTAATAGTGAGCCACGGGACGACTGCCGGCGCAAGCACTGCTCCGATATTTGCACCTGAATTAAAAATGCCGGTTGCAAGAGCACGTTCTTTTTTGGGAAACCATTCCGCGGTCGTTTTGATGGCAGCAGGGAAATTTCCCGACTCACTCAGTCCGAGTCCGGCACGTGCCGCACCGAAACCGAACGGGGTCGTCACCAACGCATGGAGCATCGCCGCAACGCTCCACCAGGCGACCGAAACAGTGTATCCGATCTTCGTGCCGAACCGGTCGATGAACCAGCCGAACAAGAGAAGGCCGAGTGCATACGATCCCTGGAATGCGGTGACGATGTATCCGTATTCCATTTCCGACCAGCCGATCTCTTTCTGCAGCACGGGGGCAAGCAATCCAAGGATCTGACGGTCAATATAATTGATCGTCGTGGCAAAGAACAAGAGTGCACAGATGAACCATCGATATCGTCCGCCCTGCGGAAGTGAATCATTCATTGTTCGTGATCCTTCATTCAAAGTTTATATGCTTTCTTCACCAATCCGTTCGTCATTTGAGCGACCATCTCGGCAGCGTCTTCCATACGGATGATGCTGCGCGCGACCAAACCTGCCGTGTAATTGCAATCCATCCTTCGGGAGAGATCATGTCGGGCGGGAATGGAGAGAAACGCTCGAGTGTCGTCGTTGAATCCTGCCGTATTATATAATCCTGCAGTTTCCATCACCATCTGACGATAACGCGTCATTCCTTCGATACTGTCGTGGAACCACCATGCCGGTCCAAGTTTCATGGAAGGATAATATCCTGACAGCGGGGCAAGTTCGCGCGCATACACAGATTCATCCAAGGTAAAGACGATGAACGTAAAATTCTTCTCGGAGCCGTATTTATTCAGCAGCGGACGGAGATTATTCGTGTATTCCATTCTGTGCGGGATATCGGAACCTTTGTCAGCTCCGAATCGGTCGAACGATCGCTGATCATGATTGCGGAATGAACCGGCATGAAGCTGCATCACCATTCCGTCTTCAACACTCATCCGCGCCATTTCCATGAGCATGTGTGCGGAGAAAAGCATCGCATCCTCTGCCGTCGCCGTCCCTTTCCGTGCACGCTGGAAGATCTCTTCGATCTGCGGCCCGGTCAATTCCAGCGTCAACGGTGAATGTGTGCCGTGATCCGTTGCGGTCGCACCGAAGGAACGAAAATACGCCCGGCGTTCCTCCAGCGCGGTGATAAAATGCTTGAAGGTGGTGATCTCATTCTTCAGCCACACTTCGAGAAGTTCAAGATGCTGTTTCCAATTCTTATTCGTTAGGTCTGTCACCGAGTCCGGTCTGAACGTAGGGATGACACGTCCCTGCCATCCCGAATCGCGGATGGACTGGTGAGCTTCAAGCGGATCGTTCACGGCGTCGGTCGTTGCCAGTACTTCGATCCTGAACCGTTCGAACAGCGCGCGCGGTCTGAATTGCGGCTGCGTTAATTTCTCGGAGATGGTGTCATAGATACGTTTGGCGGACCTCCCGTCCAACCGTTCTTTGATGCCAAGGACTTCGGAGAGTTCATATTCGAACCAGACCCCGCTCGGGGTCCCGCGGAAGAGATGGATATTCTCGGCGAACAGCTGCCAGATCCTGCGTGGATCCTTTTCATACGCGCTGCCGTTCAATGGACGAATTCCCAGCGATTCAAGAAGGATTCCCTGGGAGTGCAGCATGCGGAACACATAATGGTCCGGAATGATGAAGAGTTCCGCAGGATTCGGGAACGGTGCATTGTCGGCAAACAGGGTTGGATCGACATGTCCATGCGGACTGACAATAGGAAGATCCTTTACCGTTGAATATAATTCCTGTGCGATCTTCTTTACAGCAGGATTGGGATCAAAGAAACGGTCATTACTCAATTCAGAGTTCATACACATACTCGATCGATCATCATTTCAATGGGAGAAACAATATCATTTTTTGAAGCAGCATGGTTACAGATGGAACGTGACTGCAGGGTGAAGGTCTTTCGCCTTCGTTCCGAAGGATAATTTTTTTTGAATCAATGAATGTCCTCGCACCAAGCCGTGAGCTATCTTGTCATGCCATTCCCAAAGGGATCCCTTTGGGAATAGCATCCAGATCCTGGATTCCGGCTTTCGCCGAATGACGCGGCTCCGAAGGAGTCCTTCGGACAAGCGGCGGGGAATTAGACGCGTAAGAGACTAAAAATAATGTGCATCAATGGCACCATTACTTCAGCAGCACCATCCGTTTTGTTCCATGAAATCCGCCGGCATCAATACGATACAGATAGATGCCCGATGGATATCGCTCTGCATTGAACGATACAGAATATGTCCCTGCGGAGTGATACCCTTTCACCAGCGTTTCGATCCTGACCCCCAGTGCATTGAATACTTCAAGAATGACCATCTGCGACGAGGGAATGGAAAATGAAATAATAGATGACGGATTGAACGGATTCGGGAAATTCTGATGCAATGTGAATTCCGACGGCTGCTGCAGTTCATTTTTTTTTATACCCAAAGAACCCTGATACTCAAACGCTCCTCTATCCACCCCGCCTGAAGAAGGGACGGGATTACCAAGGATATCCTTTGGAGGATGATTCGGGAAAAGGACGCCGGAGTTGATCACGGGAGAAGAAACCTGAAGCGCATATCCTGATATCGTGCCGAAGCCGGTCGAAGCAGATCCGGCCGAAACAAATTTCGGATCACTCACAAGTTTGTTGGAATCTTCCGGTTCGCCGGACGGATGGAATCCATAGAACGTGTTGTAATTGAACTCTCTCGTATATCCGCTCGTTCTGAAATCGTACGATGCATTCGAACTGAGATTATAGATAACATTATTCCGGAATGTATAATTGCGCGTTCCGGTATTCACATTCCGTTCGGAGATGATGGTCGGTGAAAGTCCTTGTCCGATAAAAACGGTATTGTTATAGATCTGAACTGATGTGACGGGATAATTCACGCAGAAGATGATCCCTTTGTCGTTCTGACTGACGTTGTAGCGACAGATGATATTGGAATCGGGCTGAGAATTACACGTCCAGAAGAGACCATGGCTGTTGTCGTGACTGTAACTGTACTGGAAAATGATATTCGAACTTTTCAGATCGGCATCGTACATGCTCCCGTCTCCAAAATCTCCTCCCTGCAGAGATGCTCTGTTGAAATATCCTTCGTTGTATTGGAACACTGTTCCGCTGCAGCCGGAAGTGAACATCGTATTGCCGGACGTTTTCAGCGCTGTCTCGTAGCAGACGTTCTTCTCGATCAGTCCGCCATCGAAGAGCCGGATGATCATCGCGTTCTTGGCGATATGATGAATGGTATTATTTCGAATCACGACATTGGTGAACCGGCGCTTGATCCAATCCGCACCACCCGGCGTATTCCGGAAGATAAGATTATCCGTATAGATCCCTGTATTGTCGATATTATAGATGCTGCAGTTTTCGATCACGATATCATCGAACCGTGTTGCCGCACCGCGGTCCGTCGTTGTTTCGATCCCGATACCCGCCGTCCGTTTTGCCGCATCATCATTCCCGACAGTCCCTTTCACATCGTGGATATCGAGATTGCGCAGAATGATATGCTCAACAAGGCCGAAATCGGACGCACTGATAAGCACACCGCGTCTGTCCCCCGCAACATCGGCGGAGTTCGTGATCTCAAGATCATTGATCTCCCAGAACTTTCCGTTGTTCAAATGCAGCGTAGCGGAGCCGACGATGCCGTTCCCGTCGATCCTCGGCTTCTTCGAACCACCATACTTGGTGACAATGATCGGAAGTTCCTTTGAACCGGAACCATGCGGAAGCAATTGTCCGATCCACACCGAACCTGCTTTTAAATACACGGTGTCACCCGGCTGGAACGTTGTCGCATTGATCTTCGCGAGACTCTTCCACGCGGCAGCCGCGGACTTTCCGTCATTCACATCATTCCCGTTCACTCCGTCCGCATAATACGCGGACGTTTGTCCGCTTCCGCATTGCGCGAGGACAAGGAACGACACTGCGATCAGCCGTAATACACTCATGATTCCCATTTCTTTCGATGAACCGGTAGACGAACACCGGGACCTATGAATACAGCATCAATCCCGGTTTATCTTTATATTTTTGGAGACTTCTGAATTAATCCAACATCAGTGTCATTCCCCCAAAGGGTCCCTTTGGGACGAGGAATCTGAGAAAACATCCGGATTTCTCACTTCGCTTTGTGAAAAATCTTGCGAGCTCGTTCGAAATGACAAATAATTTCAATATCTCAGGTGTCCTTATTATTTCAACAGAAGCATCTTCTTTGTCTGAACAACTCCGCCGGCTTTCAGGCGATACAGATACAATCCCGATGAAAGATGTGACGCATCGAACGTGACGGAATAATTCCCGGCATCTTTCACTTCATTCACCAGTGTCATAATTTCCTGTCCGAGGATATTATAGACACCGATCTTCACATTCATCATTGCCGGCAGTTGGTACCGGATGGTGGTGGACGGATTGAACGGGTTCGGATAATTATTTGCCAAAGCAACTTCAGTCGGGACCATTATCGGTGTTTCAACTGAGGCGATGGTGCTCGCTTTCAGCAATGAATACAGCCACGTGACGGATGCTTTATATGCCTCGTCCTGTTTGGCAGCATCATTATCCAGCGTATGTCCTGTGTTCGCGAATGTCTTCAGTCCGCTCGTGATGCCGCGTGCCTGCGCCGTTGCATAGATGTATTTGCTTGAGTATTTGAACGGACCATCCGCAGGAATAAGATCATAGAACACTGTGGAATCGGTCAGACCATGCACACAAAAGACGGGAATCTTACTGTTCTTCATCCATGCTGTGTCACCGATAGCACCCCAATTTGCGATCACGCCAGACACGCGGGTCGAAACACCCGGGGTTCCACGCTCCGGACCGTCGAATGTTCCGCCGATGCTGGACCAGTTGACCGAATTCGGTGTTACTTCAGCAGAATCCAGATATGCGATATGCAGTGCAGTGATGGAACCTGCGGAGCTTCCGGAAAGGAAAATTTGCGATGTATCAATTCCGTATGCAGTCCCGTTCTTTCTCAGGAACCGGATCGCCGCTTTCACATCCTGCTGTGCTTTCATCATGATCTCGAACGATGCGGAATCGGTCGGCTGATTCGATGTAGTGCGATAGTAATTGATGTTCGCAACAACGTAACCGCGCTTTGCCAATCCTCCGGCAAAGATGTTGCTGAATCCGCCGGGTGCATTCACCGCTTTGAATCCTCCGCCGGGGATGAAGAGCACCAGCGGGCGTTCCACTTTTGTATCGCCTGCACCGGTATACAGATCCAATGTTTGTTTCACATCGGTACCGTACTGAATGGCGGACTGGATCTGATACGACGCGAATACTTCGCTGTCATACCGTTTTCCTGTACCCGGTGTCTGCGGCGTACCGACGCCGATCGCGAACTGTCCGAATTTATCGACTCCAGCTTGAGTCACAGTATCCGCTGCGAATGCCGGAATGGTACCGACCGTATCCCACTTGCTTGAATTGTTCGTGCGGTAGATGATCCTGCGTGTTGCCGGATCGGCGAATCCGTTCGGTGCTACGATATCCAAACGGAATGTCGGATTGATACTGCTGTCGCTCGCGATCCCCCAATATCCGCCTTTATAACGATAAAAGATATTGGATGGGAAACCGACCGATCCGGTATCGCCGGTGATAAAACGGAATCCGATATTCCGTACTGCTGCGGGTGTCAGTTCGAAAGTGAAGACTCCCGGTCTGTATTCGGATGCAGATCCTACCGGCATGGTCTTCTTTCCGGTATTCACTACGGTCCTGACGAGCATTCCTGTTCCATCCGTAATGACATAGGACGTATCGGAATGACCGCTGGGATTCGAGAAGATAAGATTGAAATTCCCCAGTTTATATTTTCCCGATGTCATCGTCAGATTCCCGGTGACAACGAGAGACTTCGAAAGACTTGTCGTAACATTGCGGTTCCCGTTCGCCGACGTGATGTTGGCGACCGTATCAGGAATTGCATTTCCTGTTACCTGGTTCGTCGGGCAGGAGTAGATATAATTTCCGTATCGTGAGAAGCTCCGGGTTGTGGTCTGGATATCTCCGGCCGCACCGGTAGTGACGATTCCATCCGGCGAATAGATCGCCAGCGTTCCGGCAGAATCAAGCACAAAGGTACCGTTGCCGATCACTTTATTGTTGTTGCAGCGGAGTCTCCCTTTCACCGTAAGTTTGTTTGACCCGACATTCAGATTCCCGTTCGCGAGAACGTAGAAACCCGAACCCGAAGGAAGAACTACATCCTGCGTCAGTGTAATTCCTGCGGGATTGTCGAAGTTAATCGTTCCGCCGTTCGTGCCGAAGACCGGCAGGAAATCCGCATTCGTGATATTCAATACTCCGCCTGACGCGACATCAACGATCGCAGAAAGAACGCCGCCGCTGCCGATGGTCAGAGAAGTTCCGCCGGCAATGATCACTTTCGATTCCGTTCCGGAAACGACCCACGCGGAAGTCAATGTTGCTGAAGCGGTATTGGTCAACAGATATAATTGATTGTCCAACCCGAAATCTGCGGGATGATTTCCTGTGCCGTTGGTGTTGTCTCCCCAGCTGTTCACATCGTCCACTGCACCGGTTCCATTATAATAGAACGGCGGCGGCGGCATTACGGCGGACCAAACTGTTCCGACACGGATACCATCCAACACGAACACCGCTCCGGTTCCCAGACTGTCCCTCCCCTGAATGGAAAGACTTGCACCGGCAACGTTTGCACCAAGATCACTCCCGGCATCCGTATTCGGACCGATGTTGGCGGTCGGTTCTGCTTTTCCCGGAAGAGGGTTCACGATCAGCGAATAGGTATCATTCGTTGTTCCCGCAACGATAGCGTATTTCAGAACGACCAGATATGTTGTTTTGAATGTGTAGTTCGCAGCATCATATGCAACGGTTGCCGAAGCACTCTTGCCGCTGAGACCGAACTTCAGATTTCCCGCACCGTCATTCTTGATCCAAAACCGGCCGCGGGCAGCGTTATTGGAATAGAAGCAGACCACATATCCGCCGCCGGTGGTTGCGGTATCGACGCGGATCATGAATGCCGCGTAGAGATTCCCGGTCGCGGGAACGGTGATGGATTTGGAATACCGTTCCGTGTAATCGGTCAGAAGCGCTGCGTTGCCGACACCCGCACCGATGTATCCTTGATAGGTGAGTCCGGGCGACGTAACGGTGACCGCATTCCACACCAGCGCCGCCTTCGTCCAGCCGTTCGCCGACAGATCGGTGCCGGCCGTGTAATTAAAATCGTCCTGGATCATTATCTGTCCCTGCAGCTGATGAGCCGACAGGACCAGCATGAGAATGAAAAGAATGCCATGTAAAGACCTCTTCATGATTGCCTCCTTAGTGATTAGATGTGTAATACGTTTCATAAATTAAAAACCAAATCCGAACGTGAGCATGTTCACATAATTGAACCGCCCGACATTTGCGTACGCATAATCCATTTTCAATTTCAGATCGTCATCGATGGAATATTCCGCTCCGAATCCGAATGTATAACTCTCTTCGTCATAATTGAACCGGTAGCCACCGCGAAGATAGATATTCGAGAAGAAGAAATATTCCACACCGAGATGCACTTTCTCCGGACCGTCATTCGGTTTCACATATTCGACGGCGACGGTCATTCTCTGCTGATCCGTATTCGACGGCTGCAGGATGTCGTATGCTGCGCCGAGAATGAACATCATCGGCATCTTGATCTTTGCCGGCGCCTGTGCGATGCGTCCTTCGTAGGTGAGGAACTCTCCGTCCGGTCCGAAATTCTTTCCGAGCATGGAGATGCGCAGACTTCCGATCCCCGTCCAGTACATCGTGCCGATATCGAGGGCCCAGCTTCCCATTTTCGCATCATCGATCTGCTGCTCGGTATATCGAAGATTCCCGCCGACCTGAAGGAAATCCGTGATCCTTCTTGAATAGAGCACACCGATCGCTAAGTCATGCGCAGTGAATGTTCCCAGACCATCGGTGATCGGTACGATCCCCAGATCATTTCCGGCGGCATCGAATCCCTGCGCTACTTTGGTCCGGATCATGTCTCCGTAATTCAGATAGATGCAGTTCACGCCGATGGTTCCCCATTCATTAAAATTTTTCACCAGTGAAAGACTGTTGAATTGGATATCGGCAACCCAGTTCATCGTGGAGAATTGGACATCGGAGCCGGGAATATCCGACACGGATGCAGGATTGTTGAACGCCGAATTCGCGTTGCCGTAGCCGAGTGAGGATTTCACACCGCCGAGTGCGGAGCTGCGTGCATCGGTCGGAAGTTTCAGGAATTGCCATCCCGCTGCTCCGACCCTGCTGATCTCCATCGGGTCTACACCCCAGCCGACCTGATTGCTTCCGACCTGGGACTGCGAAAGGACCGGCAGCAGCAGCAACAAAAGAATCGATGATTGATACATTTTCATAATTGACCGCATAAATTTTCGTGAGCTCATGTTATTTGATGATCGCAATCTTTCCCACGGACGTCTCTCCCTCGTGTCCCGCAACATGCGACTCCACGTGGAAGATGTAGATTCCGGGCTGAACATTCTGGGCAAAATCGGACAGCATATAATCCTTACCGGACTGCGACCCCCATGTCTCGATGCCGCCGCCGCTCGTGTGCTCCAGCGTTTTCACAAGATCCAGTGCAAGAGTATAGATCCTGATGGTGCAGAGCGCGGGAATATTCACGAACGCGATCCGTTTGTATTCGGCACTTTCCGCGAAACCGCTCACCTGACGGAACGGATTGGGAACGACGAGGATCTGTTTCTGTTCGTTGGTCGGCGGAGGTTCCGCTGAAACGGGATAGAAACAGTAGCCGGTCATTCCGCTTTCATTCCCCAGTTTGTCGATGCTGGTCACACAATACCGGTACGGAACATTCGGCTCGGACTGGATGAAATACTGCACGTTCGGAACTGTATCCGTGCCGGCCACAAGGAAACTATCCGCTTTCGTGTAATAGATCGAATCGATCATCTTCCACGGTCCTTCGATGGAATTGCTGGACTGATAGATCTTGTATGCAGCAAAATCCGCCTGTTTCGTCTGCGGATCTTTGTAATTCCTGTGAACCGCTTTCCAAGAAATTTGAACACCCTGGATCCGTTGGCCATTTGAATTCAATGCCGAAGGAACGACTTTCAGTTCGTTCGTATTTCCAACGCGTGGTGCATCGGCCGGTGTCGGAGGAGGAATGCTTCCGAACGGCAGTGCGAACTTTCCTTTGATCAGATTCTTTGCCGCGGCAAAATTCTCCTTCAGATTGGCGATCCCTTCTGCTTTGAATCTCCGTGTCGCTTCATATCCTCCCTTAAGGGAAACATTCCTGTCCATTTGTCCCGCAGCGAAGATCTCATACCAGTGGATGGATTCCCCTTTTTTGATATCGAACGGTCCGATCGCATAGAGATAGCGGGGATTCCGTTCCCATTTACTTCCGGCTCCGGTAATTCCCGAGTCCGCAGCATTCTTCCAGCTTGTCTTCGGCTGTTCATTCGTGGTGATGAAGTTCACCAGTGTGTTGTATTGACCAAGTCCGTCATCGTACCGCGGCGGCATCAGTTCCAATGCTTCCGATCTGCTGTCCGTTGAGACGATCTTTCTCCAGATCTTCTTTTGTCCGAATTTGTTCTTCGGGAGTGAGTCGAGAAAGAATGTGTACGCATACACATATGGAGAGTACAGTTTGTAATTGCGCGATCCCTGAATTCCGATATTCCCCGGATCACCGGCATTCCCTGTCGAGTCACCTGGAGCGATCGAATAGACGGGTGCTGTAGTGGTCGGCGGAAGCGATGTGCCGTCATAGAAGATGAATCCAAGAGAATCACCGGAGACTTGATCCCACTCATATTCTTTGTCCCATCCGACAGAAACAGATGCGGGACGATATGGTCCGTTCGGAGTGACCAAACGTGCGTAATAGAAATCATTGAACGTCGTATCATCCGTATTGGTGAGCGTGCATTCCATGATGACGAAATCATCGTACTTCGGCTGGCTCCACACACGGACGGTTCCCGACAGCGTGTATTTCATATGCCGTTTTCCGGCTGCATCAAATTGATAGGAACCGATGTCGCCGGTGAGATATTCTTCGGCTCGCAGAGGATTCACGAGATTATAATTTTGAGTAACGGTCGTCTGACCAAGTGCATATACATTCGGACTATTATAGATGACACTCCGATAGTACCAGCCCACGGGCTGTCCCGCGACCATCGCGCCGTTATAAATGACATTCGCATCCCAGCCGCCGGCGGATTCACCCTGTGCATTATAATCGCCCGGATAGAGAGAGAGCCATTGATTATTCCCGATGGTCGTTTCGCGGTCGAGCGCACCGTTCGGTGCGGTCTTCACCCAATACTTCGTCCGAGTCAACCGCTCAGGATTGACGCTTTGTGCAAACACGGCAGTAACCATTCCCGCTGCAATCAATACCACAGCCGTTACCGTGCGCATGTTCCAATGATCCGATATGATGTTCACTTCACTTCCTTTGAAAAGATTAAAATTCTACCGTCGTACCGAAATAGATCTGCCGCGGATTGTTCGTATACCAATTCCATTCCGTCGGTTCCTTGGTGGTCGCCTGGAACGGAAGGATATCGCTCGCCATGTAGTTGTTGAGACTCGTTGAACCTTCAGCGAATTGTACCAGATGTTTCTGGTTGAAGAGATTGGTGATCTGAATGAAGAACTTCACCGCGATACCATCGGACAGATGGATGCTCTTATTGATATTCATGTTCGTGCTCCAGCGGTCCTCCCATCGTCTGTTGTTCGGAAGTTTGATCCCCTGATAATCGGTCGGATACCATGTGAATTCATTACCGCGCGCCCACCGCGTGGAGGAGGTAAGCACCCAGCTGCCGAGCGGATTGAAGCCGTAGACATCGGGGCCGAAATCCTCCGGACTCACCATCGTCAGTTTGAACAAGCCGGAATTGCTCGGATTCCACAGCATATCGTTCACGCCGATGCCGCCTCCGTCCGTATTGTTCGCTCCGGCGAAAACATTGTCCGCAAGCGGAACTCCGGTCGCATCCGAAACTTTGAACAATTTGCTGTTATGATACCTTCCGGTTGCCAGATATGAGAGTGTATAGCCGAGTTCGAAATTCACGGCGTGGAACTGGGATTTCAATTTCAATTCCAAACCGCGCACATCCGCCCATGCACCGTTCACCGTGGTGGTAAAGTTGCCGATATATTTTCCCGGATCACGGTTGTCCGCCTGGAACGGATCACCGTACAAACGCACATCAACGTTACCGCCGGATTGTTTGATCTCTCCTGTCGCCGGTCCCTGATCGATACCGAGCGATGTAAGATCTTTTCCTTCTTTAT
>JBMOHT010000119.1:0-12191 GCA_049317705.1 Bacteroidota bacterium
TAATGATTTTAGTCGCCGAAGTAATTTGACACCATTCTCTGAACTGAGAAAATTTAATATACTTGAAGCCACTACCGGCCCTATATCTCTATATAATGGTTTTGATTTAACACGACCCCGATGCTCTTTTATTTCAGTTCGTAATGCTAATAAAGATACAATCTGATTTTGGGAAATAGTTTTTGAGGCTTTTAGTTGGTTAAGTTTTTTTAATTGTAATTCTTGCTCATGTAATAATATGATATCTTTGAGCATTGGAGAATTTACTATATTTTCAATAGAACCATGGGTTGTTGCAATACGCTTGGCAATCGTTTCACCAACATTTCGAATGCCTAGTGCAAAAAGCCAACGTGACAATGGAAGTGATTTAGATTTTGCTATTGCAGAAATTAATTTTGTAGCATTTTTTTCTCCAAAAAGTCGTGGCTCTGTTATTGTTCCCAAATTAAGATTAGCCAACACATAAACGGATAACTCAAAGATATCTAAAGGTGTTTTGATCAATTTATTTTCAACCAACGCCCTAGACACTTCGCTTCCAAGTTGTTCAATATTCAGACATTTTCTTGATGCGAAATGATCAATTCGTCCAATTACTTGATCTGGACATTCAAAATTATCACAAAAATAAGCTGCCTCTCCTTCGGCGCGTGATATGGGCGAATCACACGTAGGACAAAAATCGGGGAAAATAATAGGGTGAAATGTCTTTTTTGGTTGTGATTTTGATAAAGCGCTAACTTTTGGGATTACGTCACCAGCTCTTTCAACTATAACCCTTTTCCCAATTTTAAGACCTAATTTATTTATGTAATCTTCATTGTGTAAAGTTGCTCTGCTAATTGTTGTTCCTCCGACAAAAACAGGAGAAAGTTCTGCAACGGGTGTAATTGTGCCTAAACGTCCAACTTGAAAAGTAACCCCACGTAATTCTGTCTCTGCTTTTTCGGCTTTAAATTTATATGCGATCGCCCATCTCGGATTTTTTGCAACAGAACCTAAACTGTTTTGTTGCTCCAAAGAATCTACCTTTACTACAACTCCATCAATTTCGTATTCAAGTTTACTTCTGTCCTTTTCCCATGTATTACAGAAGTTAATAACCTCATGAATTGATTCACATATTTTGTAATGGCTGTTTACATTAAAGCCTAAATCTATTAATAAATTTAGATTGTTGTGATGATTCACTAGCGGGATGTCGTTCGTTCTGAGGAAATAGGTGAACATCTGAAGTTTTCGTTGGGCAACGATCTTCGAGTCTTGCAGCTTCAGCGTACCGGATGTGGTATTCCGCGCATTCACGAATGTCTTCTCGCCGATTTCTTCTTGGCGTTTGTTCATTGTCGCAAAATCTTTTTTTGACATGAAGATCTCGCCGCGCACCTCAAAATTATCGGGGAGTCCTTTGCCGCTTTCCGCGCGGAGCGGGATGGAACGGATGGTCCTCAGGTTCGTCGTGATCTCGTCTCCTTGAGTCCCGTCGCCTCGCGTTGCTCCCTGCACAAAGAGTCCGTTACGATACACGAGACTGATGGCAACACCGTCGATCTTCAGCTCCGCTACGAACTGATATTTCTGGTGGCCGATGAGATCTTTCACGCGCCGATCAAAATCGAGCAGTTCTTCTTCGCTGTACGTATTCGCGAGGGAGAGCATCGGCACTTCGTGAGTAACGGTGGGGAATTCTTTGGTCGGTTCGCCGCCGACGCGCTGAGAAGGAGAGTCGGCGGTGATGAGTTCGGGATGCTGCTTCTCAAGATCGATGAGCTGTTTCATCAGCTGATCGTAATCGAAGTCAGAGATGGACGGCTGTGAAAGGACGTAGTATTGATGGTCGTGCTTGCGGAGCAAGGTGCGGAGGGAATCGATCGACCGTTTCACGTCTGCGGATGTGCTCATCGGACTATTGCAATTGTTCTGCAGTGATCCTTGCGTTCTTCACCCGCTTCCCTTTTGAACCCAGCGGCTGGATCTCTTTACCGTTCAGAAGAAAGCGGACGGCGCCGCCGTCGCTGACTGAAATGTTGAATTCCTTTTTTGCAGTATATGTGCGGTAACGTCCCCTCAGCATGTAACCGCTGCGGATGGGGAGAGAGTCATGACTGATGCTGATCCAAACGGAATCCGATGCGACGATCCTGAGCACCAAAGAATCCGGTTTCGGCAGATTTTGTTTTGCGGTCTTTACCGTATCGACAGAATCGACGGCGACGGGGACGGGTTTCGCTTTTTCCTGTTCTTTTACCACTTCCTGGAACGAGGTCTCTTTTACATTGTTCGCGGGAACGACCTCCGTGAAATAATTATAGAGGAACAGAGCAATGAGGAGCGTTGCAACGGCGAGTCCGGCCAGGACGATCATTGAACGGTTCTGTTTCTCTTTCTTGAGCTCGTTATCGGTGGATGCCGTGCGGTAATTCAGTTTTGCTTCATCGCGGACCGATGCATTCTCCTGCCGGTGTTCGGGTGTGCTGTGGATATCGTACACTTTCAGGATCTGTGAGGCATCCATCCCGATGGCTTCGGCATAGGCCTTAATGAATGCGCGGACATAGGTCTGCGGCAAAATATCAAATGCTCCCTGATCGATCGCCTGGAGATACTTGATATTGATGCGTGTCTGATGGGCGATCTCCGCCAGCGTGATATTCTTTGCTTCGCGTTCTTTTCGCAGTTCTTCAGAAAAATGATTCATTCGTATTCAGTCGGTGTAAAGCTGTTTTTGTTTAAAGATAAAGAAAATAACTCGGTGCTCCAAGGGATGCGGAGTTCTTCCATTCTTCGGTTATATTTTGTGTGGATATCCGGAACTCCCTATTATTTCTCGAGGACTTCGCGGACCTTTTTGGCCAGTTCTTCCATCTTATACGGCTTTTGGAGAAAACCGTCGATCTGTTTTGCGAACGTGCTTCCTTCGATGATCGCGTCATTATAACCGCTGGAGATGATCACTTTGGATTTCAGTTTGAGCGATTTGATCATCTGAAAGACCTTCTTACCGCCGACCTGCGGCATATTCATGTCGAGAAGGATCACCTGGAATTTCTTCCGCTTTGACAAGAGAGTAATCGCCTCTTTCCCACCTGATGCTGTCACAACGGAATATCCAAGATCGGTCAGCATCGCACTTAAGGTCAGTCGGATGAATTCCTCATCGTCCACGACTAGGACCGATTCCGTGCCGCCAACGATCTTCCGGCTGGATGGAGCAAAGATCTCTTTCGGGATCCCTTTGATGAGCGGGAATGTGACTGTAAAAGTCGTTCCTTTTTCCGGTTCGCTTTCGAATGAAATGGCACCGTCGTGGGATTTGATGACGCCGTACACGACGGACAATCCGAGTCCGGTCCCTTTGCCCTGCTGTTTGGTGGAGAAGAACGGAACGAAGATCTGTTTCCGCACATCGGCGGACATACCGACCCCGTTATCAGCGACGGTCACCGTCACGGAATTGAGGTCCTCCGTATCAACGACGGTAGCAACCGTGAGCAAGCCGCCGTTCACCATGGCATCACGTGCATTGATGAAGAGATTCAGTAACGCCTGTTGTATCTGTCCTTCATCGCCGCTGATGATAGCGAACTGGTCCGAGAATTCCCGTTTCACTTCGATGAGCGGCTTTACGGAGGGTTCGAACATCCTCAGTGTCTCTTCGATGATATCGTGCAGATTCACGGGATGGAATTCCACCGGAGAACGGCGTGCGAAGGTGAGCAATTGGTTCGTGAGCGATTTTCCGCGTGTGGCGGCGGTCTCGATGATCTCGACGAACTGATAATTCTTGTTGGCCGGGGAGAGGCGTCGGCGCATGATGGAGGATGCTCCCATGATGGAGGTGAGGATGTTGTTGAAATCGTGGGCAACACCGCCGGCGAGATTTCCGATAGTGTCGATCCTCTGAACCTGCATCACTTTCTGTTCAAGGAATTTTTGTTCCGTCATATCTCGGCCCACGCAGCGGAGCAGGACCGGTTTTCCGTTCTCATCGTAGACCAGGGATGTGTTCACGGAAACATCGATGATCTGGTCATCCTGCGTCCTCATCTGTTCTTCGCTGCCGCGGAATTCCTCCTTTTGTTCGAAGGAGCGTTGCAGCAGATCGGTGATGTGGCTGTGCATCTCCGGCGGATAGAAGAAGGTGAGATGCTTGCCGATGATCTCCGTTTTCGGATATTTCAGGATCTGCGATTCGGTAAGATTGCAGTTGATGATGATGCCGTCGCGGTTCACCAGATGATACATGTCCGGCGAATGTTCAAAAAGGTCGGCGTATCGTTTTTCGGATTCGGTGATCTTGTCGAAGAGATGCGCATTGTTCAGCGCCACGCTGATCTGATTGCTGAATGCTGCGATCAGGTTCACTTTACGTTCGGGGAAGAATTCCTTCGCCGTGCTCGCCAGCAGCAGGATCCCTTCGGACTTGTCCGCCACACGGAGCGGCACGGAGACCCACGAAGCGATCTCGAGCATCTGCAGATTCGTGTGAAAAACGATCCCTTCGGTCTTGTTCGTATCTTTATTCGTGCGGAGTTCTTCCGTCCATTCCAGGAATGTCTTGCTGGAAAGCATCTTTTCCGAAAAGAATCCGAAATCCGCGCCGAAAGTCTTCTTCAGTTCAAGTCTGTCCCCTTGCAGAACGTAGAGCCAGCCGAATTCCGTCTTGAGACTGTTGGCGACATTGTGCAATGCGTTACTGAAGATGTAATTGAGATTGATGGATTTGCTCACGACCAATGCGACTGTGTTGAGCGCTTCAAGTTCTCTGCGCTGTTCCTCCAATTGGCGACCGTACTTCAGGGAAAAGTATACGCTGGCGAATCCGATAACACCGGCGGTGGTGACGCTGACAAAGTCGAGGAATTCGAATTCCTTCTGCAGGATGATGTTCGCCGAGATAATGGTCACCATCATCACGATCACCGCTGTGGAGGCGACGATCTGTGCCTGTTCCACAAGGCCGAATTTCAGTGAAAATGAGCGGAGACGCTGTAGGAAGTTTTTCATCGGAAGGACCGTGCAGAATTAATAATCGGCTGCTTTCTTCATCTCCCGGGTCCGACGGATCTTCCCTTCGATCGCTGCCAGAAGTACATCGTTCTCCACCGGTTTGGTGAGATAATCGTCCACGCCGAGTTTCTTGCCGGTGCGGATGAGTTCTTTTTGATTGAGCGCCGAAATGAAAATGAACGGCACGGATGCGAACCGTTCAATGGAACGGAACCGTTCGTAGAACATGAAGCCGTTCATATTGCGCTGTCCGAATGCTATATCGCACAGGACGAGGTCGGGGGAGAAGCTTTCCAGCAGGTTCAACGCCTCTTCACCGGAGGTGGTGTTCAAACAGAGATACCCGTTCTTTTCCAGGAGACGTTCGATCAGCAGAAGAAAATTCCTGTCATCATCCAGCGAGAGGATCACACCTTTAGAATCGAGGGATTTGATCAGTCGCTTCACTTTCGGTTCGAGGACGGTCTCTTCCTGTTCCGTTACTTTGAACAACGTCCGTATCTCCGAAAAATCCTTGGTCCCTTTGTTCCACGCATCACGGATAGCGTTGAGATAACAGGTCAGTCTGGAATTCTGTTCAAGATAATCATGTTCATCCTGCGAGATGGCAAAGAACTCTCGCATCCGCTCAGCGCGTTCAGCTTCCAGCGGAGTGATGTGCCCGTCCTTCCAGATCTCATTGAGGAATGTCTTGTATGCTTCGAGCACCGCGTCGGAGATCTTCTGCACATATTTGGACGGGAACAATGCCACCGGTTCAACGGGGATCTCTTTAGCTTCGGGTGAGGGGATCTCTGACGATGTTCCCGGAAGCGGAATAACAACGCCTGATTCTTTTGCTCTCTTCTCTTTAAGGAGTGATTCGATCCGTTCCTTGTACGCCTTCGCGTAGATGTTCTTGGTATTGAACGACAGGATCTGTTCCACCAGTTTCAGTGACTCTTCGAATTTTTCTGCTTTGATCAGCTTATCTACACTGCGAAGCAGTTCGCTGATATTCTCTTTGGTATTTATCATAAGGATCAGATCGCCCGTTTCAATTCACGTGAACGCTTCAACTTGCCTTCGATCGTTGCCATCAGCATCTCGGTATCGAGCGGTTTGAACAGATAATCGTCAGCGCCGAGTTTCTTTCCGGTACGGACGAGAACATCCTGGTCCAATCCGCTCAGAAAGATGAACGGCGTGGTCAGGAATTTGTCGATGGAACGGAATTTCTCATAGAATGCGAAACCGCTCATGTTCGGCTTGGAAAAATTAATGTCACAGATGACGATGTCCGGTGTCATCGTTTCAAGCAGAACCAATCCCTCTTCGCCGGTCTTCGCGGTGAAACAATAGTATCCCCCTTCATCGAGAATGCTTTTGATGATGGTGAGGAACGGTTCTTCGTCATCGAGGACGAGCACGGAACCGTTGGACTGTAGTGACTGCAGCAATTGGAAAACGCGCGGCTCGATCGCCAGCTGTTCCTGGTCGGTGATGAGGAATCGTTTCCGCTGCGGACCGAAATCGGTGATCCCTTTTCTCCATTCTTCACGGATGGACTGCAGGTAGCACATCAAACGAACATCTTTCTCGATGACGGTATGTTCATCCGGAGTGATGGCAAATGTTTCGCGCATGGAATCGATCCGCGACTGTTCATCCGGTGAGACGGAGCCGTCCCGCCAGATCTCCGTGAGCATCGATTTGTAAGCATCCGATGCGGCGGCCGATCTTCGAATCTGAGAGACCTTACCTGATGGTGCTGCAGCCGGAACGCTTTTCTTCTGTTCTGCTGCCGGAGCAGCAGGAGGCAGAGTCGTTTTCTGCGGCGCAGAAGGAGTCGGAAGAGGAGGAACAGTCTGCTTCTGTTGGACAGGAACAGGTGCCGGAGTTTCCGGAGCCAGTGATGGTGCAGACGCAGGAGTTTCCATCACCGTTGCCCGGTATGCCCGTTGTTCAGCTTCGATCCGTGAAAGTCCCTGCGCTTCCATCAGCGAAACGATCCGCTCTCTGTATGCCTTGGCATAGACACTCTTCTGTTCCATCTGGAAGACGAGATTGATATATCCCATGGCGTTCTCGAGATTCCCGTTCTTGATCTCTTTGTCCGCCATGCGGAGATAATCACCAACACTTTTCAATGGCATGCTCATACGCCTGTTCCGTTCCTTTTCATCAGTTCTTTCAGAACAACTTCCCGTGCAGCATGCATGGGAAATTCAGTATGGGTAAAAAGTTCGAATGCTTTTGCGCCTTGTCCCAGCAGCATCTCAATTCCGCTGATGGTCCGGGCTCCGGATTGCAGCGCAAACCGGAGTAACGCCGTTTCTATTGGATTATAGACGATATCCAGAACGATCTGTTCCTTTTGGATCACCGCGCCGGGAGGGAGCACATGAAAATTCACCAGCGGTTTCATCCCGACCGAGGTCGTGTTGATGATCGTGGACGCGACATCCAGTTCGCGCGCCGCTACTTCGTGTTCGTTCGTACAGAAGAATTTTGTCAGCCGGAACTTCGGACTGAATTCATCGACGATCTGTTGAGCATTCTCGAGTGTTCTGTTGACGATCATGATCCGTTTCGGGGAAAAGAACTTTGCTACTGCATAGACCGTCGCACGAGCAGCACCGCCCGCACCGAAGATCACTACGTGACTGTTCTTGATCTCTTCAGCATAATACGCGAGTGATATGTAGACACCATGCGCATCGGTATTGTATCCGAGCAGCCGTCCGTTATTGTTGACGATGGTGTTCACCGCGCCGATGAGTTTCGCTTCTTCCGATATCTCATCGATCAGCGGGATCACATGTTCCTTGTAGGGAACGGTGATGTTCGCCCCGCGGAAATTGAGGGAGCGGAGCGATGCGATCAGATTCGGAAGCATCTCCGGTGTCACATCCATCACGCCGTAATCATAGTCCAGATTCAGTTTCCTGAATGCGGCAGTGTGCATCGCCGGGGACATGGTGTGGGAGATGTTGTGGCCGATGATGCCGATATGACGCTGGTGTTCCGAGAATTTTGGGAGTTTCATGATGGAATATACCGATATTCAAAATATAAAAAAACCTAATCGCGCGATTAGGTCCCCAAGCTTCAATTCACTTCTTGTTGTTAAGACCGACGCTACTGCTGCAGTATCGCAGCAAACTCTTTCACGGACTTCACCCCTTTGAATTCCGTTTCAAGTTTGCTCCGCAGTTCAGGATTCAATTGTAACGCCGTCTTCAGAGATTCAGCCGAGTCCAAATTCTTTTCGAGGACGAATAGTACTTTTGCCCTGCTGTAATGCGAATCCGCAAATACCGGATTCAATTCGATGGACCGGTTAAGTGCTTTCAGTCCTTCTTTGAAATATCCCATCACAAACAGTGTATCGCCGTAATCGAACCATGCTTCAAAATTGTTCGGATCGAGCTGCACCACCATTTTGTAACTGAGGATGCACTCTTTCATCTTGCCGAGATTGAATTCAGCATCCGCTTTCGCATACCATAATTCGGGATACTCTCTGCACAGTTCCACGGCACGATTGTAATCGGTCAGCGCCTTGCGGTACTGCTCCAATGCATCATAACAGCTGCCCCGTCCGAAATATGATTCGTAATGTGTCGGATCGTATTTAATGGCAAGAGTAAAGCATTTGATCGCTTCAGCGTAATTCTCTAATTCTTCGTAGGCATTTCCAAGATTGTGCAGTGCCGGAACATCCTTCGGCTCGAACCGGATGGTCTGTTTGTAACATTCCACCGCTTCATTCAGCTTGCCGATCAAGGCAAAGACATTTCCCTTATTATAGTAGGCGGAAGGGAAATTCTCCTTGATGGCGATGGCCATATCGTAACTGTCGATGGACCGTTCCTGCTCGCCGAGCCGGTTCAGCACGATCCCTTTGTTATACCACGCATTGAAATTATACGGATCCAGATCGATATGCTTGTTATAGCAGTCGAGTGATTCCTGAAGTTTATCCATCAGATCATAACAGAACGCCAGTTCGAACCAGACATCAGGACTGTTCGGTTCTTCTTTCACGAGGAACTTCAGGATGTCCAGAGCATCATCGAACCGCTCGAGTTTTTCAAGGATCACAGCTTTATTCAGCAGTGCTTCGGTATCACCGGGACTAAGGATAAGGGCTTTTTCAAAGTCTTTCAGCGCATCATCATTCCGGTTGGAGTTGTCCAGGGTGATGCCGCGGTTGATGAACAGGTCACTGTCATTGGGATTCAGAGTAATTGCATGATCGTAGCATTCCAACGCTTCGGTATAGCGGAAAAGGTTGTTCAGGATCATTCCTTTGCGCATCCACGCATCGGAAGAATAAGGGGCAAAGTCCACTAATTGCGATGCAAAGGAGAGTGCGTCCTCGTATTTCTCCTTCTCGAAGTAATAACTGATGATCTCTTCCAGCGCTTCAATGCTTTTGAGTCCGTTACCGCCGCGACGAAGTAATTCCTTGAAGCGCTCGATCTCCTCGTTACGGTCTCGCCGGGGGGACGAATCGCCTTCAAAATCATCTTCAAAATTGTCTTGGTCGTACGTGGACATGAGGGGAATACTTCGTTGGTGAAGGTACTTTCTGTTAAACCAAATAAACAAAAAAAGGGGGGGTAAGTCAATAAATCTCATGCGAACAATTTATTTTCTTTGAAAAGCCACAAAAATAGGCGAAATTTGAATAGTTTATCACCTCTATCCCTGTCACTTAAACCATTGCTTGAAGTATCGACATGACCCCACTCAAAATACGGATCAACAGAATTTCGGAAACCACCAAGGATGTTCCTTTACCGGCATATGCCACCGATGGATCTGCAGGGATGGACATTTATGCCGCGGTGGAGGGCGAAATGGTAGTGAAAGCGGGAGAGACTACGCTGGTTCCGACGGGATTCTCCATGGAAATTCCTGTCGGATATGAGGCGCAGATACGTCCCCGCAGCGGACTTGCATTGAAAAGCAGCATCGGACTGATGAATTCACCGGGAACGATCGATTCCGATTTTCGCGGGGAAGTGAAGATCGTCTTCACCAATTACGGAAAGAACGATTTCACAGTGAAGCGGGGGGACCGGATCGCACAAATGGTAGTGGCAACGTATCAACGGGTGCAATGGGAAGAGTCGACACAATTATCCGAAACTGCCCGCGGTACCGGTGGATTCGGTCACACCGGAATTTCACAACAGTAATTATCTTCAATTATGGCACGACCAAAAAAACAAATCGAGACTGCACAGCCTCAGCCGGTGATCACCAACGGCGACGAAGCGGGGATCAAACCGGTGTCGACGCTTGATACGATCGTTATTTCAGCCGGACTTGTCCTGTTATTCTTCCTGCTGTATTCACTGGAGAATCTCATTTCACCCTTCCTCATCATGGGGACGATCATTTTTCTGCTCTATCCGCTCCGTGACAATGCCGTTGCGAAGAATGTCATGGTGCTTTCCGCAGTATTATTTCTGCTGTGGTTCCTCGTTACCATCGAGTCAATATTGTCGCCGTTCATTCTTTCACTGTTCCTTGCGTATCTGTTCCATCCGATCGTGACAAAAATGGAAACAGCGCTGAAGATGCCGCGATGGACCTCGGCGGTCTTCATCATCTGCATCAGCATTGCGCTTGTCATCGTCCTCCTTGTCCTCGGACTTCCGCATATCATCGGACAGTTCGAAGGGATCCTGCAAGCGATCGGAACGATCTCCACGCAATTCGTTGAATGGGTTTTGGACGGACGGTTCATCCACGTGATGCAGAAATACGGCATCTCATTGGAACAGCTCCGCAGCATGCTCACCACCACCATCGCGCCTCGCGTGGAAGATATCCTGAAGGGAATATTGAAAGGGACGTTCGGCATCGTGAACGGACTCCAGGTGCTCGTCTCCGGAATCGTGAACATCGTCATCATTCCATTCCTCACGTTCTTTCTGCTGAAAGATTTTCCGCTCGTCCGTTACCGCATTAAGATGCTGGTGCCGAAGAAGCGGCGCGAACAATCCGTCTTGTTCTATCACCGTGTGGATGAGATCCTCGGACGCTACATCCGCGGCACGACCATCATCGCGATCTTCGATGCATTCGCTGTCTCCACCGGATTGTGGGTGATCGGCATTCAGTATCCGCTTGTGCTCGGGATCCTTTCCGGAATGCTGTTCTTCATTCCGTATTTCGGTTTCATCACGATCCTCTGTGTTTCAGCTTTCGTTGCCTCGCTCAGCATGGGTGCAATGGCGCTTCCCGTGATCTCGACCGTTTCATTTTTAGGGGTCCTGCACATCATAGAGAATTATATCCTCACTCCGAAGATCATCGGCGGAAAGATCGGACTTCATCCTGTTGTGCTCATCCTCTCGCTTTTCATCTTCGGATACTTTTTAGGATTCATTGGACTGCTCATCGCCATCCCTGCCGCTGCGATCATCATCGTCTCGATCAAGGAATGGGAAATGAACAGAAAGAAAGAACTGAGACAAGAGAACGAACCATCACTGTAACTTTCGGGAATAGAATATGTTTGGGAAATTATACCTTGTTGCAACACCGATCGGAAATTTGGATGACATGACATTCCGTGCGGTGGAAACACTGAAGAGCGTCGATATCGTCGTCTATGAAGAACGGAAAGAGGGAAGCCGTCTGCTCCGCCATTACGGCATCGAGAAACCGGTGGAGAGTCTGAATGAACACAACGAAGCTGCCTCCACGTTCATCATTCTCGATCATCTGAAGAACGGAAAAAGCGTCGCCATTGTCTCCGACTGCGGAACTCCCGTTTTCTCCGATCCGGGACAATTGCTCGTCCGCAAAGCCGTGGAAGAAGGGGTGAAAGTTGTTCCAATCCCGGGTGCTTCATCGCTGATGCCGGCGCTGACCGTATCGGGATTCTCCATCGATCAGTTCGTGTTCTACGGATGGCTCTCTCCGAAGCGTCCCCGCAGACTGGTGGAATTGCAGCAGCTCCGTCGCGAACTCAGGACCATCATCCTTATGGATACTCCCTATCGTCTTGTTGCATTGATGAAAGATATTGCGGAGGTCTTCGGCGTTACTCGACGTATCTGCGTAGCGTTCGATCTGACCATGCCGGATGAGGAGATCTTCCACGGAACGGCTGTTCAGCTTGCGGCAAAGTTCGAAAAAGAGGACAGAAAAGGGGAATTCGTGCTCGTGATCGA
>JBMOHT010000120.1:0-12121 GCA_049317705.1 Bacteroidota bacterium
AGAATGATAACATGATTGTGATTTTATTGTGTGAATCGAATCTTCCCAGATCGACGTAGGCGTAATCCACATTGATAATACTGCCGTTCACTTCCGTTTCAACACCGGCGCCGAGTGTCAGTCCCCCCTCGCGTTCCGCGAGCATCAGCTGGCGGAATCCTCCGCGGAGAGAAACGAGTTTCTTGAACAACGAAAGTTCGGCTCCGACATTGATGTATTCATAGTTGTCATTGGGATGCACGGCGTCCGCAGCTACGATAAGATCGTACTCTTCCAGTCCAAGAAAATCCTTCGCGATGTTCGAAGAGAGTCCGATCCGGAAAAGGATCGGAAGCGGGAATTTATCCGCATCGAGATGCGCATTCAGATTCTCATTGTTCCCGGCGATCGGTTCGCTGATATCGTGCTGCACGAGCATATCCCTTCCGTTCATCTGCATCTCCGTACCGAAATTGCTTATGGACATTCCGATCTTGATATTCTTGAAGAAGGTGGTGTAGAGCACACCGATGTCGACCGCGATCCCGTCTGCGGACGAATGCCAGATACTTTCCCGGATGTATTTCACACTGCCGCCGATCTTGAACCGATCCGTCAGTGCCCGGCCGTACGACACGCCGAAGACGAATGATCCTGCGGAGACCTTCTCCCCTGTGCCGTTCGGTGACTGAACGGTTGTCCGCTCGATCTCGCCATAATCCAACGAACCGGCGAACGCTCCGAATGTTCCGACATCCCCCATCGGGACGACCACTCCGCCGAAATCATAGTTGATATCAGCGATATAATTGTAATGGGAATAGATCATCTGCGCCTGGGTCCCGGCGGCAATGCCGGCAGGGTTCCAGTACATCGCCGAAGCATCCTCCGCAATAGTGGTGTATGCTTCTCCCATACCGAGCGCCCGTGAACCGACGCCGATCTTCAAAAAGGATGCAGCGGATGTTCCCACCCTGCCGATCGATTGCGCCCGGAGTATTTGCGATACGGATGCAACACACAGCAGCAGCAGGATGAATGTGCAGAAGCGCGCTGCTGTCATAGTTGCACTGCCTATCATTGTATGAAAACGTTTCATCGATTTCCTCGTGTGACTAATAACTTAAACGAACACCAAATGTTATGGAGCGCGGAGCGGAGAACATGCCGCTGTTGGTGAAATACTCTGTTGAATTGGAGATCTCCACCAGCCGTTTCGAATCCTGATAATCCTGCAGGGTGAAATCCGGAAGTCCGGTATCACCATACACATACCGTGCATTCCGTGTATCGAACAGATTCGTCACATCCAGGATCGCCTGAAGTTTAATGAACTCAAGATCGAACATCTTCGACACGTGCAGATCGAAATTGATCGTGGACGGTTTGCTCTCGCTGTTCTCGCGCCATCCCACGAAGGCATTCGCGCCGGTCGCTTCGCCGCGTGCGATCTCGGGTGTGTACGGGAATCCCGATGCGATCGCGGAGACAAGCGTAGCACTCCATCCATCCTTCGAATATCCGGCGATGATATTCACCGAATGCGTCTGGTCCCAATTGAGATTGATCAGCTGCACTCGCGGCGCTTTTCCGCCGGCGATATCGTTGTAAGCATCGGTCGGATTCGAAGCGGATCCTTTTGCTTCCATCAATGTATAATCGACACTGAAATTCACTTCGTCCTGCTGATAGGCGGCTGACAGTGTCAAACCTTTTGCTACCGCATTATCCTTGTTAACATAGCTATAGTATGTCGTACCGCGGTAGGTATCGACCGGATATCCGGTGCCGATCCAGTCGCGGATGTCACGGTAGAATCCGGTTACGTTCAGGATGACACTGGTGAACATTTTCTGCTGCAGGCCGATCTCGTACATCACGGTCCGCTCAGCATCAAGATTCGCATTGCCGACAAGATTCTGCGCACCGGCACCCGCGATCCAGAAATTCGGATTCGTATAGAGGTAGCGGAACTCCGGATTCTGGAAGAAGTGACCGTAGGAGAAATGGATCGCTCCCTGATCGGTGATGGGGAATGAGAATCCGAACCGTGGACTCAACTGATATTTCGCGGTCGGTTTTTTGTACCAAAATGCATTCCGTTCTTCAATTGAGTATTCCACACGCAGACTGTCGGGAGCAGTCGAATTGCGATAGATGTGGTCCAGCTTGAACGGCTGATAGATCTGAGGATCACGCGGATCGGCAAGCACTCTTCCGTCCGAGTAGAAATAATCGAACCGGACGCCGACGTTGATTATCAGTTCCTCAAATTCGAGTTTGTCCTGGATGAATGCCGCGAACTCGTACGGTTTTGCAGTATAGTAGGTGTGGAATGCCGACGATTTATCCGGGACGACCGGACGGTAATTGATCTGCGAGAACTGAAGCGCATAATAATCATCCATAAGATCATGCACCCTGCCCGAGACACCCATCTTCACAAGATTGTATTTGTCGATCTGACTGGTCAGATCGAGACTGCCGGAAAAATACTTTGCATTGTTCTTCGAACGGTTCACATCATTTCCCCAGTACGAAAAATCGTTGGGATTGTTCTTTACTTCGATGTTGTCGTTCGCGCCCGGACGGAAGACGTACTGCTGGAAATCACCGGAATTGGTCGGCATGTAGCGGTAGTCATTCGGGTCCTCATACAGATAACTTTTGTGTGCACTGGAATAATAGCTTCCCTTGAAATCGAGGAAAGTGCTGGGCGAGAACACATACGTTGCGGAGAAGATATGTGTGAACCGGTCTGTATAATAGAAGCGGCCGCCGTCCGGAAGATATTTTTGACCGCCGCCGTAACTCTCATCATTATTATAGTACAGACCGTAACTGAAATTGAAATTGGAAATGCTGTAAAAGATCTTGGACTGGGTGGAGATGCCGTTATACCATCCGAGATGGACGAGTTCACCGTCCGGCTGTTTGAATGAATGCAACGTATCCGAGACGGGGGACCATTTTCCCCACGGCATAAAATAGCGGTATCCCATCTCCGCGCTCGGCCGATGCTGATAACGGCCCGCAACGAAATAAGAAAGATTCTTCATACTCTCACTTGCCGGTCCGGAGATATTCACCTGCGCATCGTAACTGGTCAACGGATTGTAGGAATTGAGATATCCCTCCTTCGTTTCCCACGGTTTGTTCTTATTCTGAAGGGACTGGTTCAGCTGTTGGAAGTTCGCAATGCCGTGGCGTGAAAAATCATAATTGATGAATCCGCCCTTCTG
The DNA here is from genome assembly GCA_049317705.1 of Bacteroidota bacterium. Lineage (GTDB taxonomy): Bacteria > Bacteroidota > Ignavibacteria > UBA10030 > UBA8401 > UBA8401. The sequence goes on from JBMOHT010000120.1 coordinate 3,222, forward strand.
CACAAGCGACTGTGCCGCTGCTTCCGCCCATTGCCGGTTGGTCATGACGGAATAGAGATTGTCGTCGAAACTAAGATAGTCGCTGCCATAAATGGTCGCGTTTACCGTGAATCTGTCCGCCCCTTTTTTGGTGACGATATTCACCACTCCGGAGAGTGCCTGTCCATATTCTGCATTGAATGTTCCCGTTACCGCTTTCAATTCTTCAATGGATTGATCGTCGATACTGATACCCGAACTCCGGTCCATAGCATTCATCACCTGCACACCGTCCACCATGTAACTGATCTCCGATGTACGGCCGCCGCGGATATGGAGCGAACCGCCCGCATCCTTCGTGATGCCTGCCTGCATGCTCAAGAGACTGGTGACATCGCGGACCGGTAACGCGGTGATCTGGTCGGACTGATAGGTCACTTCCGACGATGAAATATCTTTTTGGATCTCCCGTTTTGCGGTAATGACCACTTCACCGGCGATCACAGCCGTCGGATCCAAACCGACATCGACCTTCGACGTCAGATCGACCTGTACGCGTACACGTTCGATCTTCTTGGGTGCATAACCGACGACACTCACCTTCAGGGAATATATCCCCGGAGGAAGATTGATGATATAGAATTCCCCTTCAATATCGGTGGCACCGCCGATCGTGGTCCCCTCGATGATAACATTCACTCCCGGAAGCGGTTCTTTTGTTGAGGAATCGATGACCTTACCGGAGATCTTTCCTGTGGTTCCGGGAAATGCAGAGGTGAGACAGAATAGAAGAAGAAGCAGTACGCCGAACATCCGGCTGCAGACATTCACAGTCCGCATGTACCTGAGTGATTTTTCCATGATAGTATCTTCAGTGGTAACATTCGACATTGAGAGATCGGACCGAACCGTTCGATCCGGAGACATTCACGTCCCGGTCGGACCGCCTGTTCACATCATCGAACCCTCGAGAGCAAAAAAAAAGGGCAGGAATGAATTTCCTGCCCTTGGTCATTCCATATTATTTCAGCAGCATCATCTTCTTTGTTTGAGAGAATGAACCTGCTTCGATCTTGTAGATGTAGACACCGCTGGAGAGTTTCTGAGCATTGAAGACCGCCGTGTAATTTCCGGCATTCTGATGCCCATCCACCAATGTCGCCACCAGCTGTCCGATCACATTGAACACCTTCACGGAAACATGACTGTTCTCTTTCAGGTCATATTTGATCGTGGTGGAAGGATTGAACGGATTCGGATAGTTGTCATAGAGTTTATATTCCAACGGCATAACGGAATTGTCCACGACCGCTGTCGGACCGTCGATCACTTCCATCATTCCCCATGAATCGGGACGGAGCCATACCTGATCGTTGTTGACGCCGCCGGTCTCTTCGGATGAACTTCCCGATGTACCCCATTGTGCGATCATCGAACGTGCAGCGTCGCCCTTTGTCGGATCGTAGTCGTTGTTGTCGATCTTCAACGGCATCATCATTCCGTTCACGAGCGTGAATTTCTTCCCTTCAGCCAGTGAATCGAGCGCGATGCGTGCTTCAACAATGTAACCGTCACCGGTCAGTTTCTGGAACACGGTCGCTTCAGCACCGGCGATGGTCGTTGCTGCTCCGCCGTCCAGCGCCACATTACCTGTTGCAAGGAATCCGATTCTCCAATCGCCGAGTGAATGCTGAACGCCTTTCGGATGATACGCTACCAGCGGCTTTGTATCATAGAGTCCCATATAGAATTCGAATGCATCACCCTGCCATGCCTGCATATCCGCTGCGTTGCGCAGATCATCATCCGTCACGTCGCCGGATATATAGAGGTATTTCTTGTCGATCACCAATGTCACTTTGAAGTTGATATCGGCGGACGACGGGGTCCACAGTTTCGTCTGGTTCGAATCGCCGCTCACGCCTTCCGGAACGAGCTGATTTGCTTTGTACGGAACGAATTCATCATCAAGTCCGTCGAGTGTGAACTTTATTGCGAAGTCGCTCACATATTTGATCTTTGCGGTCTTGCTTGTCTTCACTGACAAAGGACCTGCGGTACCGTCCACGCTCAGTGCTGTTTCATTGATACCGTCCGTTGCCGTGATGGCATAATAGTAGGTCTTCGTATCGCCGTTCGCGGTGAACGGACGATGTGCCCACTGTTGTTCACCATGCGGAACTCCGGAAGCGATCTTCACAACACCGGCAGCTTTAAGATTGGTGATGGGGCTGTTGCTCATGTAGATATTGTACGTCTCTGTTCCGAGTTTGTTATCGACCCAGCTCAATTTGTTCCAATAGTATTTCTGGAACACGGTCTTTGCCGATGTATCGGCTTTCACTGCCAATTTGGGAGTAGTCAAAACTGCCGTCGGTTCAGGAACTCCGACCAATGTTAGATTATCAAAGTAGACCGAACCGGCCCACGGTGATGTAACGACACCGGCGGGATAATAGATCTGAACACCCATGTTGACATTCTTTGTTGTATCAAAATGTTTGTTCTGAACCATAGTATCCAGCGGGAAGCTCAAGGTATTCCATTTTCCGCGGAGGATACCATTTGCGGAATCGTTCAAAGGTTTTTTCAATTCGGTCCATGTCGGAACGGCATTGCCATTCAGATAGAATCCGACCTCTGCGCCTTTCGGCATATCAGAAGGAACGAACATATCCAGTGTGACGGACTTAGCATAAGTCTTTGCTTCGGTCTGATAGATGCTCACTCCGCCTTTGGTGAATGCCGCTTTATTCTCACCGGCAACGAGCGAAAGACTTGCTTTCAAAACTCTGTTGCTTGCGCTATTCGGATCGACGATGTTGGTCAAACCGGTTCCCGCAGGAGCCCAGCCTTCTGCAACAAAGCCATAGTTTCCGCCGGCTGCTGCCTGGAAGTCTGAGATGACCCATTGTACGCCGGTCTTCGTGTTGATGAATGTGACATTATCAAAATAGATGGTTCCGCCGGCCCACGGTTGTGTTGACCAGTTCGCAATTTCAACTCCCATCTTACCGAGTTTGTTCGCTTTGGAATCGAACGTTCCGCCGGACGACACTGTTGATTTCGCCAATTCAAAATAGAGCGGGAACCAATCGTTCTTCTTCATATTCTTTACATAGTGAACGGGATAAACATTGTCCACCCATGCCCAGTTCTTATCGTCCTGTCCCCAGATCTTGAAGGAGAGAGAATCGGGAGCATTTGCCGGGACCCAAACCCAGAAGATCATCGCATCAGCTGTCTTTGCATCAACGTTATCTACCTGCAGAACTCCTTTGTCTGTGCCTTTATGCGCAGCAGCCAAGACGCCGGCAGATTTACCGGAAGGATCAGCAACTTTTGTTACAGAAGAGAATCCTGTTCCCCATCCGTTGTCTGAGAATCCGTTCGTTCCTGTCTCGAAATCCGCGAACACGACCGGCTTCACACCGACCAATGAAACGTTATCGATATAGACTGTTCCTGTCCAATTGCGATCGGCATCTTTCTCATCCCAGATCGCGAATTCCAATCCCCCTTTACCGATCTTATTGTTCTTTGCGTCGAATTTGTATTTTGCCGTATCGATCCGATATGCTTCCATATAGAATGAGATCGGGACCCATTTCCCTTTTGCGATGTTCTTCGCCATATAGGCCTGTTCTGTCCAAGCCCAATTCTTATCATCCTGTCCCCACAATTTGATCACCAATGAATCAGGTGTATTTGCCGGGAGCCAAATATAGTATGTAAGGAAATGTGCACCATTGGTGACGATGTTATCCTTCTGGATATCACCTTTTCCATCCTTTGTACCGTCAAATGCCAGCGCTAAAACACCGTTGGCAGCGTCATTCGGATCGGTCACTTTTGTAACGGAGGTAAATCCTTTTCCCCATCCATTGTCGGCAAATCCGCCTGCATCCGCCTTAAAATCAACGATGACCTGCGCCAGCGCAAGGCTGGACAATGTCAATACGCTCACCAGCAGCAGTATGATTTTTTTCATAGGTATCCTTTTAAATATGATTTGAATATTTGGTTGATTGGTTGACTCATTTTCTGCAAGACACTATACAACCTTAATGCCAAAATAAATGAGCCAAAAATGCCCAAAAAAGAATGAATTAAGGCATAAGTCCAACGGAATTACAGCTGAATCTTATAAAATTGATAAAGATATATAAATATGATAAACATTGTTCCTGCCCTCTTTTTACGCTCTAACCGCAAATCCCTCAATAGTTATTTAGAGGCTATCTCAAAAATAACATTGTCACCCCCGAATGCTCTTATCGGGGGTCCCCGCCTGCCACACTAAATTTCACTAGGCGGGCAGGCAGTTTCATGGATTCCCGCCAAAAACGTGTCCCAAAGGGATCCCTTTGGGACGGGAATGACAATATTGCGATGGGAATATTTTGTTCTTGAGATAGCCACTAAAAAAACATCCATTGTATGTTCTCAATATATTTCCATATTCTCGTAACAGAACTATATGTGATTATTTCCACCGGTCCGTTCTAAATGACGAGGATGGGAATCCCTCTTTGTTGAACAGTTCCGCCGATGATGTATCAGTGAATGCATACCGTACCGCTGCCGGCTCGGCAACATCCGGATGCGAAACAATGAGCGTTGAACCTTTCACCACAGCGGTTGCCGGAACGAATTTCTTGTCGGCTCCGGCGATCATGAATTCCGAATTCCCTTTCAGCACCAATCCGCCGCCGATATTCTTGAAGGTGAGGACGATCTTTCCCTGTTCGATCTTCATGGAAGAATACTCCGGTCCCGATGCAGCGATCTTCCTGCCGTATTTCCCATTGAGTGCGAGCAGCGCCAGTCTCTGACCGACCTCCTCTTTCTTCGCAGGATGGATATTATCATTGTTGCCGATATCCAGTGTTACCGCCATTCCTGTATTCTTCAGTGAGAGCGTATTCAACTGCGCTTCCCTCAGCAGTTCGGAATGACTCCCTGCAGAATATTTCCATGGTGCGATCTGAGCGAACATGAACGGGAATGTTCCGGACTTGAAATCATCCCGCCATTGACGGATCATCATCGGAAAGAGTGTTTGATATTCATCTGCTCGTCCGACATTCGCTTCTCCCTGATACCATATCGCACCGCCGATGGTGTACGGAAGGAGCGGCGAGATCATACCATTGAAAAGAGTCGACGGTGTGTACGCAGATGGATCGATCTTCAAGTGCGGACGGGTATAGAACTCTTCGTTTGCGGGACCATACACTGTGAATGTATTGCTCCGGTAATCCGCCACGGGAAGATATTTCCACCCTCCCGCAAGAGAGACCGATGAATCGGTGCCGGCCAAACGGATCTTCATCTGTTCTTTGCTTCCGAAGATGCCGCCGCCCCCCTGCGTGTCCGTTACTCTGACAGCGATCATCACACGCGGTTCCTTCACTGCACCGTCCGGAATATTATATACTCTGTCGGTCTTCCAGAATCCTTCTCCTTCATATCCGCCCGCTCTTACTCCGTTCACGAACGTGACATCGATGTCATCGATCGGTCCGAGTTCCATCGTCAGTTTTCTGCCGACCCATGCGCGGGGAATTTCCACTGATCGACGGAACCAAATGACGCCGTCGAAGTTTCCAACTTCTGTCTGTTCCCACCCGATCGGGAGCTGCATTGTTTTCCATCGTGAATCATTGTACGACGGATCGGAACATTGTTTGTCCTGAAAATCCATTCCGGCAAAACGCATGGCACCGACCTTCTTCGTCATATCCACCGTCGGATATTTTCCCAGCCATGCCGTCAGGCTGGCCATCTCTGATTCGCTTTGGCGGAGATCCTCGATCGCCTGTCGATAATTCGGAAGCGCGGAGATCGTCCTGCCGCTGATCCATGCTTCAACAGGAGTTCCGCCCCAGCTTGCGTGAATGATACCGACCGGCACCTTCAACGATTCGCGGAGTTTCTTTGCGAAGAAATATGCCGTGGCGCTGAACGTGCGCGCGGACTGCGGATCGGACTGACTCCACATACCTTTCACATCGTTCTGCGGTACAACAGCGACCGTTCTCGGAACGGTGAAGAACCGCAATGACGAGTCCTTCGAATTCTCGATCGCTGCCCGCGATCCCATGATCGTATCAGCCGGCGGCCACCCTTCGAGCGGCATCTCCATGTTGGACTGTCCTGAAGCAAGCCACACTTCTCCAAGCATCACATTCCTGATGATATGCACCGTATCATATTCCGCAACGGTGATCTCATACGGTCCCCCCGCTTTCGGAGTCGGTAATGCAGCGCTCCACTCACCCGCGGCATTGACCTTTGTAATGACTGCTTTCCCAAATGAGGGCTTCACTGTGATCGAAGCTCCTGCGACACCTTTTCCCCATACAGGGACTTTTGCATTCTGCTGCAGCACCATATTGTCCGAAAAGAGCGGCGAGATCTTGAATGCGCCCCGTTTGTGACGGAATTCGATCCGTCCGATCTGGATATTTTCGTTCAGTTCAATCTTAATGAAACGTTCATTTTCGGCAAGTTTTCCCACGGAATAACGGATCGGCAGGAACATATTGTAATCATTCTTGAAGTTCGGGTATTTCGTTTTTGTGACGACGGCAGGTTTGAATGCCTCGGCTGTTTGTCCGATGGAGATCTTCAGATCCTTACCGGCAGCATTCACCGCAAACGCATCCACCGTGAATCCTTCAATGATGTTCGGCATCCGGTAGACAATAAAATCACCCTTCTTTCCGCTCAGTCGATTCCGATCCTCTTTCGCTTTGGAGAGATCGCTGAACGTGCGGTATTGAAGGTCGCCCATCCGCCCGTACATCAGATCGTCATTCTCCATCTCATCGATCAGCATCAGATATTCTGTGCTTACCGGACCGGCGATGGCGGAAGGGGCAGAAATTCCGGTTGCGTTCTTTGCAGAGACGCGGTAAAAATATTGCTTGCCGACCTCTGCTGTTCCATCACTGTAAAGAGGACGGTAACCTATAGCTGCATCCGATGCCTCGGCGGCGATGACGCGCCACGCTCCGCCATCTGCATCCCTTCGTTCGATAGTGTACGACGTTGCACCGGCTGAACCCTGCCAGGAGATCTTGAACGGCGTTTCGATCGGAAGCATTTTCGGTGATGCGGGAACAGGGATCGGTTCCGGTTTTTTTCCGGCGATCTGGAATCCTTTTTCATAGAATAATTTCATCACCGCTTGTTCTTCCCAATTCTGTCCTTCAACAAAACCCGGCCAGCGGTATGCATTGGTGTGATAGTAGAATCCGCCGTTGCGGTTCCTGAAGCGAAGACTCCAGACCATCGCTCCCGATATTCCGCGTGAGATCACCGTATCCAGCACTTCACGCATCACCGGTTCCGGCTGGAATCCGAACTCACCGACGATGTATGGCTTTCGTCCTTTCGCGATGCTGCTGTTCTCAACAATGAGGTCGACCATTTCTTTTGGCGGAGCGTAATGATGGGTCGTAACGATATCGATGTTCGGATCGGCGAAGAAATCGGGAGTGAGAAGTTTTTGATGCGTTCCGCGCATCACAAGATGATTCGTGTCCAGCTGCTTCACCAGAGCGGCGATCTGCTTCGACCATTCGAAGGTCGTTTCAAGTTCATTGCCGGTCTCCCAGCAGAGGATCGCTTTATCGTCCTTGTAACGGACGCCGGTGTATGTGTTCGTTCTGTTCACCAGAAAAGCGACCGTCGTTTTCACATCGGCGATGAGGACGGAATCACTCCAGAAGACCTCTTTGGATTTTCCTCTCCATTCGGCATACTCACGCGGACCGCCCCACCACCACCAATTATCCACGAACGGGATGATGAGACGGATACCGGTCTCATTCGCTACTTTCATCACGAGGTCCAGCGTTTTGAATGCCTGCTCATCGAAGTTTCCCGGTCCGTTCACGTGACGAATGATCTCCTTCTCGTCCGTGCTCTTCCGAGCCGACATCACATAGATCCTCGCTGCTTGTCCGCCGGACTGTTTCACTGCCATCAAAGCATCACGGATCTCGAATTCGTCCGGCAGGATCCAGGGATTGGGATTAGTGAACTCAAAATTGTCCTCGAGATAGTGCAGGTTGGGAATGTTGTAGGAGATGAACCGGAATTCTTTGGTCCCGTCCATCAGCTTGTCCCCCTGCACCGAAATAAAATTGTTGAATTGTCCGAATGACAAGGAGACGAGAGTGAGAAGAAAGAAAGCAGAACGAATACCGTGAGTTTTCATAAAGGATCGGATTATGGAGGATGAAAGAATATAGTGTCTCTTGAACTTCTCAGTGCAAAAACACAGGATGAATATCGCAATTTTTTACCACTTCGCGATATTGCGACAGACGTATTCCGTTTTTCAGTCCTTTTTGATGAGAACTGTATAACATACAAATGAAGTCAAATCGAATGCCACAGTTTGGACACAAGGAACGATGATGTACCTATGAATTGGTGGTAAATTCATCGAGTTTTATTGTCCGTTTACGGCTGACGTTTTCTCAGTTATCATAACGATAAAAACTTATTAAATAGATAAATGTTTTGAGAGCCGTTTCGCTAAAAAAAGCATTATTTCATAAGGTTTTTTTAGCACGATAATTGGATATTTAGATCTGAAGACCTCTGAATTGTTGTCCAAAAAAGGAATTATGAAGCACACGACAAATATCATCCCGGCATTGCACACAGCGCTGAAGGAGCAGATCCTCAAGCGCTGGTATCCTCTTGTGATAGATAAGGAATTCGGCGGATACTTCACCAATGTTTCGCACGACTGGAAACTCGAACCGGAGCAGGATAAGATGATCGTCACCCAGGCCCGGCATGTGTGGGTCACATCGAAGATCGCCGGATTCTATGACGATGCCTCATCATACGAACCAATGGCGAGACACGGGTATGATTTTTTAAAGCGGTTCATGTGG
>JBMOHT010000121.1:0-11987 GCA_049317705.1 Bacteroidota bacterium
TTTCCAGAAATGCGCCGTACTGTGTCTTTGCTTTGGGATAATCACCAAGACTGTAGTACGATTCACCCACGAGATATTCACTTCTCTGCACTTCCGTCGAGTCACGAAGACCGGACTGGACCTGTGTGAGATATTCGATGCATCGTTTGTAATCTTTCGATTGGAAATAACATTCACCGATGCGGATGGTTGTAGCAGAGAAGAGATCACTTTCTTTCTTTTCCGTCAATAATTTCTGATAGACCTCGATGGCTTTTGCATATTCTTTTTTCCGTTCATACGTCCATCCGATGGAATAGAGCGCGTAATCAGCAAGGCGGTGGTTCGGATATCGTTCGTAACTGACCTTGAAATAGATCTGTGCATTCGGGACATCATTCAATTTCAGGAAACATTCCCCCACCCAATATGCCGCCTCTCCTGCTTGGTCCGTCAGCGGGAATTTCTCATACACTTCTCGATAGTATGCAGCAGCTTCTTTATAGGATGCCTGCGCATAATTCATTTCCCCCAAACGGAAGAGTGCATCCACGCGTAGTTTGTGCTTCGGATAATCCTGCGTGAAATTCTTAAAAATCGAAATGGCGGACTGGTATTGATTGAGTCTGAATTGTGACTCGGCGGAAAGGAATATGGCATCCGGACGTTTTACGCTGTTCGGATATTGATCGATGAATTTCTTGAACTGCTCGAAGGATAATTGGTACAGTTTATCATCGAATAGACCGTAGGCAAATGCATAATCCTGGTCTTCCTGAAGCTCACCGGAGGTTTGCTGAGCCGGAAGGAATCCTACAAAAATTGCGAAAAATAGCAGAAAATAATATCTCTTCACTGTTTCATCCTCAATTGCAATTGGAGCTGACTTAAAGTAATGGTTTTAATTGACACACTAAACCGCTTATAATTTAAGACTTCAAATTGAGGGAGTCAAGAGAACGGAACAGCGATTGTGATACGGCTACGGTCAGGATCTTGAGTATAAACCGCCGTTGCTTTCCATCCAATCGGCAACAGAATCGGCTAATGCAGGAATCGGGTTGGTTGAGACATTGAGATAAAGTTTAGGAAGAATTGAACGGTCCACCAGTTCACGCAGAATCTCCTGTTCTTCAAGAAAGATACTGAGATCGTCATACTGTGAGGGATTGCCGGAAACCTTTAATCGCTCCTGCTTCGCAGCTTCAAACGATTCGGGTGAACGGTAACAGAATACAAGATGGAATCCGAGCGGGAGCAGCCGCTCTTCCACCCAGCGAAGGTCGTACGTCCGTCCGCAGTATCTCCGCTGATGCATCAATGTGGATATATGGAACCGGTCGATGATCCAGGAATAGTACCGCTGAAGTTCGAACAATCGGAGCCAGGTGTGATACGTCTCCATCGCCTGTTGTTCTTCGGCAAGGTCAAAATTGATAAGCCCTCTTCCCCACGGGATATTCGTGAACGCACACCATTCACCCGAAATAAGCGGAGAATGGTACTGATATTTCCGGGGACCGACGATTCGCGGATGTTCGTTCAATGCAAAGGCAAGGTCCGTCTTGCGGGTAAGACGTGTTCCTTCAAGGATGATCTTTGGAGTTAATTTCGGCACAGAACAATTGAGAATTGAAAATGGACAATTGACAATGAATGCATCACACGATGATCCTATTCAAGAAAAAGGATCGGGATGGTCACCGTATGACCTCTTTCAAAGGAACACCATCGAGTGTCTTCGGTGCGGTGAACCCTGCGAATTTTGCAAGCGTCGGGGCAGCATCGGCGGAATGGACCTCACGAGTGATCTTTTTCGGCACCGCAGTGTTCCACCAGAAGATGAGCGGAACGTGTGTGTCATAGCTGTATGGAGTCCCATGCGTCGTGCCGGTCTTTTTCGAAGAGATGATACAGTGCTCACGAATAAGGTAGTGGAAATCCTCTCCGCGCGGAGCGAAATAACTATTCCGGAATTTCTGCATGAACGGTTTTGTTGACGGAGCAGTGCCCATCATTTCATGACGGAAATAGACATCAACAAAAGCATCGATGGAAAGGAGTCGTTTGGTCAATTCCAGTTCAATCTTCAGACTGTCCCATCCGTTCTTTTGAGCAACGGCATAATTGATGAAACTATTCTTGATGATGACATCCTCGGATGAGTTCATTTCATATTTCAGCAATGACGACAGCGAATCAAGTTTCGGTTTGATCTCTTCCGAATAGATATACCGTTTTGCAGGAATATTCCTGAACTGCACATTGTATTCCGGCAGTGGACAGACAGCGTGGTCCGCGCTCAATGCAACGATATATTTATCCTTTCCAACAGCAGCATCGAGTGCTTCAAAGAATTTTCCCAGTCCTTTGTCAACAGCCGTAAGAAGTTCCAGCTGCTCATGACTGTCCGGTCCGTATCCGTGTCCGACATAATCACAGTTGGAAAGCGACATGCAGAGCACATCGGTCGTATTGCGCTGACCGAGTTTTTCACCCTGCACGGCAGAGATCGCAAAATCGATCACGAACTTGTCGCCGTATGGAGTTCCCATGATCTGATCCGCTTTCTTCCCGGGAGTGAACGGATGCGGGAATGCACTGCTTCCGTTCGTCTGCGGTTCAGCGATGAAGTTATCGGGACCAAGCGCAGCAAACGCAGAATCCGGCAAAGACTTCGTCCACGCTTCCGGCACATTCTTGTCTATCCAGCCCGAAGCATTGAAATCTTTCGCCCATTGCGGAAGCGTCTTCATGTAGTAATCCGACGTCATCATCGCGCCGTTCTTCCGGGAATACCAGAAGACATAATCAGGAGCTTTCCCGCCCATAAGGATCGCCGCACGGTCCTTCGAAGAGACGGAAACTACTTTCGAGTTCTTTGAGCCTGCTTTGAGCCAATCCCCAATCGCCGGTGCGACCAGATTCCGTGCGGAGAATCCGCCGCCGTCACCGTCCACTTGTTTCGCAAGCGAGTCCTCAACACAATAGATCGTCTTTTTTGTTTGAGGATCGATCCACTCGTTGCTGTGAATGCCGCTGTGGGCCGGATAGCACCCGGTGCCAAGTGTGGCGTGTCCGGGACCTGTCTCACTGGTAGCATAATTCAGATCAGTATTCGTATAAACGATCCCTTGAGAATACAGGCGGTGGAAACCTCCCGTGAACAACGGAGCATATCGTTCAAAATAATCAGCGCGCATCTGATCGATTGAAATGAACACGACCAATTTCGGCGCGGGGGTTTTCGAAAATGCGCTCACAACAATAAGAAAAAGGATCACAGCTATTTTTTTCATTACTATCTCCACATGGAAAGAAGCGCCGCCGAGATCACCGACGCGACCAGAAAATATCCTGAATAGATACCTTTTACCAGCATCGAATTCAGATCGAACCGGAACGAGACCGCAAGATGGACCAGCGAAATGAGCAGCCACACCGCAATGCCGACATAGATACCGGGCATCATCCCGGAAGAACCGATAGAATCCACAACAACATCCATCACCAGGCAGAAGATGAAAATGAAGATGAACTGGACCGCATATCGCTCCAGTGTGGCAGAATGATCATGATGCGGACGAAGTTTGGTCATTGCTTTGCCGAACAATGCTGCAGAGAACCAGAGCGCGAGAAGCGAGAAGCAGATGAACGAAGCACTCAGCACAGCGGTTATTTTTATATCGATAGTGAACGGCATATTATTTCAGCATTGCTTTCGCTTTGGCTAACACATTCTCAATGGTGAAACCGAAATGCTTATAGAGTGCCTCGTACGGAGCGGACTGACCGAATGAATTGATCGTGATGGTCTCGGATGCATATTTATGCCAGCCCAATTCCACCCCTGCTTCAACGGCGAGTCTTACTTTCACACTCGGCGGGAGAACGGAATCCCGGTATTCCTTGGATTGCTTCTCAAAGAGTTCCCACGACGGCATGCTGACGATCCGCGCTTTCACTCCTTCTGCAGCAAGTGTTTCATACGCACCGAGTGCATACTGCAGTTCCGAACCGGTCCCGATAATAATGATCTCCGGAGAAGGAGAGTTTTCCGCAAGCACGTACGCACCTTTAGCGGTAAGATCCGCTGCTGAATATTTCGTTCTGTCGATGAATGGAAGTTTCTGCCGTGTCAATGCGAGCACCACCGGTCCGGTCGTCGTCTCAACAGCGATCTTCCATGCCTGCGCTGTCTCATTGGCATCCGCCGGACGAAGAACGGTGATATTCGGAATGGAACGGAGCGAGGCAAGCTGTTCTACCGGCTGATGGGTCGGTCCATCTTCGCCAAGACCGATACTGTCGTGTGTGAACACATAGATCGGCCGGATCCCCATCAATGCCGCAAGACGGATCGGCGGACGCATATATTCCGAGAAGATCATGAATGTTCCGCCGTACGGGATCATACCGTTCGTCAAAGCGATGCCATTCATCAACGAACCCATTGCATGTTCACGCACGCCGTATCGGATGTATTTCCCGCCGTAGCTTGCCGGTTGGAAATTCTCCATCCCTTTCACATACGTGTTATTGGAGGGAGTCAGGTCGGCAGAACCGCCGATCATCAGTGGGAGGTGCTGAGTGATAGCAGCGAGAACTTTTCCGGATGCTTCACGTGTGGCGATCGAACCGTTCTCAGCGGTAAAGACGGGAAGTGCTTCTTTCCATGCAGTTCCGTAATTCCTATTCGCCGCATTCTCGAGCGATGCTGCAAGTCCGCCGTTCTCTTTTGCATAATTGGTGAAGAGTTCTTTCCATTCCGATTCTTTCTTCTTCCCGTTCACAACGGCACTGCGGAAATGGTTCAATGCTTCTTCCGGAATATAGAAAGTCTTGTTCTCATCCCATCCGTAGAATTTCTTCGTCAATTTGATCTCATCATCACCGAGCGGTGACCCGTGGGCATCATGCGAGTCCTGTTTGTTCGGACTGCCGTAACCGATATGCGTCTTCACTTTAATGAGCGACGGTTTATCCGTCACCTGTTGGGCATGGCGGATGGCTGTTTCGATCGTCTCAACATCATTCCCGTCATGAACTGTCTGCACATGCCATCCATACGCTTCAAACCGTGCGCCGACATCCTCGGTAAAGGAAAGTTCCGTACTGCCATCGATGCTGATATTGTTGTCATCATACAGATAGATGAGATTTCCCAATTTGAGATGACCGGCAAGCGACGCCGCTTCAGATGCTACACCTTCCATCAGATCACCGTCACCGCACATCGCATAGATATAATAATCGATGATCGGGAAATTCGGCCGATTATAATTTGCCGCCAGGTACCGCTGAGCGATAGCCATACCGACACCGTTGGCAAATCCCTGGCCGAGAGGACCGGTCGTCGTTTCAACACCTTTTGTATGGCCGTATTCCGGATGGCCGGGAGTTTTGCTCCCGAGCTGACGGAACTGCTTCAGATCATCCAGCGACAGTTCGTATCCCGTTAAATGCAGCAGTGAATACAGCAGCATCGAACCATGTCCGCCCGAAAGGACGAATCGGTCCCGGTTCATCCACTGGGGATTCGAAGGATTATGATTGAGGAATTTCGTCCACACAACGTACGCTGTGGCCGCAGCGCCCATCGGCATGCCGGGATGCCCGGATTTTGCTTTTTGCACTCCGTCCATAGACAACGTGCGGATAGTATTGATACATAACTGATCGATCTGGGAATTTGACACAAAGGCTCCGGTTCGCTGATAAATGATATTATAGAGTGAAGATAGAGAAAATTGCAGGAAGATAAAAGAATGGAAACCCAATTTTTACAGTGAACACATAAAAATAATATGCGGGACTATCTCGCAGGACAAGACCAATGCATTCTATTTTCTCTCAATTGAAAGTATTGGACCTTCCAACGAGCCTCTGATGTTTACCTGATATTTTTAAAAAAAGAAAAGGCGGGAGATCATCCCGCCTGTCGTAGTAAATTCTAATGCGTTACTGTTCTCTGTAGATCGTCACTCCCCAATGCGTTCTATCCTCAGGTGCATCATCATTCCAATCTCCGAATGCATGACTGTCATCCGTCTGGTAATGGACCTCATATTCCCCTTTGTCAAGATACACCGGTTTGTCGAAGAGACGATTCTTCTTTGAACCTCCGGCATGCGTTGTCGTGCGATACGTCATTTCCCAGACGACATCACCGGTCCGGGCATTTTCGATCCACGCATAATCAGCCATATCGTTCCCTTCTCCTTCACCGATGGCGTAGATGCGGACTTTCATCCCTTTGTCGAGCGAAAATTTCTGGCGGACATGTTTGTCATCACGCACTTTGATCATCTGCACGATCACATTCTCATCCGCGCCTTCTTCGAACTTCGCTACATTCTTCATCGCGAAATTATCAGCAGCACCCATCACGGTGATACCGTAGGATTCTGCGTCGAACGGTTTATCATCGTTCCAGTCGTTGTATGCGTGGCTGTCGTCCGTCTGATAATAGACGATATAATTGCCAGCCGGCAAAGTGATGAATTCATCGGCAAGTCTGTTCTTCTTTGCGCCGCCCGCATGCTCAGTATTGCTGTAAGTCATCACCCACACCCGTTCGCGGGTCTTTGCATTGATGATCCAACCGTAATCTGCCAGTGTACCTTCTTCACGGTCATACACGGATTTTCCCATCACGCGAACATGAACTCCGTTATCACCTTCACCGATCGCATACACATGCAGCCGCGACTCTTCTTTCAGGGTGAATCCTGCCTGAAGGAAATCATCATCCCGTGCTTTCACCAGCTGAACGATCACATTCTTCTTTTCATTGGAATTCTCAGAGACGGTCACTACTGACCGGTCCCGTTCATTCTTCGCATTGATCGTCACACCATAATTGAATGGATCGTACGGCGGTGCAGAATTCCAATCATCCCGCGAATGGGAGTCATCCGATACAAAATTCAGTTCGTAGACACCCTGCTCCAAAGCGACATCCCCGTTGAAAAAGATATTCTTGGAGGAACCGCCGGCATGTTCGGTATTGGAGTATTTCATTTCCCACACGCGCTCTCGGGTCTTCGTGTTCGTGATCCAACCGTAATCAAATACTTCCTCTTTGCCGCGTCCTTCGCCCACCGCGTAGATATTCACGGTGACATCACTGCTGACTGTGATCTTCTTCCGCACGTAAGCCCCGTCCCCAATCCCGGTCGCCGCAAAGATGGTATTGGGATTCTTTTTCGGTGCATTGAAGATCTGGACATTGGAGGCCTCACCTGACGGCACGGAAAGATACACTCCCCACTTATCCTTCGCTCTTTCCATGAAAGCATCATACATATCTTTATAATCCTCGTCGAACCATCCGAGAAATTTCTCCACAAATCTTCCTGCATTATCCCTGCTGTTCGAGCGGCGGTCGATATTATTCGAATAGAACGACATACCGGAACTTTTCGCATAACCGTGTGCAGAATAGTATACTTCGTAGGAACCGGGTTTCAGGGAAAGGTCCGTTTCACAGGTCCGCAAATCTTCCTTACCAGAAGTGTTGCTCATATTCATTTCCCATACGATCTCGCGCGTATCGGCATTGATGATCCAACCGTAAGCATACATATCGCTTGAGGAAGATCTCTTGCCGCGTCCTTCATCACCCCAAAAACTTCTGCTCCCGCCTCCGACTCCGTTGATATGGACAGAAAGGTCCTTCTTCACGGAAAATCCAAGTCCTTTGACTTCTTCAGTGCGGAAATCTTTCAAGGAGATAAAATATTTTTTTGTTTCAGATTGCTGGGGAGGTTCGGACGGATCGGCATATCCAAAGAAGGAAAATGCGACAGCAGCGATGATGATCGCTGAAACGGGAATATGCTGGATTGTTCTCATAACGTTCTCTCCTATAATACAGGTTCTAAACGTTACGAGGGAAATCCGGGGTAAGTTGCAGATTTTTCTTAGTGTTACGGTAAATTATTGCGGGATCGGCCGTGAAAATAGAATATTCATGCCGTTTTTAATCTTTTTTAAGCAATTCTTTCATCGGGATCCAGTAAAAGTCGACCCAGCCCTGTTTTATGGATGTGAATTGCTCGGATGGAACACCTTTGTGGGTGAATTCGAGATTGCAGCCGGACTTTGTATGATGAAGGATAAATGAGACCTCGGAAATTACCCCTTCTTCCCAGTCCGATGCCCGCCATGCTTGGACGATCTTTTGATCTTCTATCAGTTCGATATTCTTTCCCACAGCATAGCCGTCAAACACGGAGAATGATCCGCCGACCTTTCTGCTGATCTTTGCAGCCCCGCCGGTAAAGGAGGCATGCTTTTTCGAGTCCATTAATGCTTCGTATACATCATGAGCGGATGCGAGGAAGGCGACCTTCTGTTTGATCATGCGAGTCTTCACGGCTCTTCTCCTTTATGAACACTTCAGATCTTTTCGATCTCTTTCTCGGGGATCCAGCCGACCTTTCCGTCAGCCAAACGGATCTTGAACCATGTGTTCACATTATCCAGCACCTGCACTTTCAAACCGCGATGGATCACGAATAGGTCATTCCCTTTACTGTCGGGTGCGGACTTGATGTTCGCGACATCTGTCATGACCACCGCAAATTCAGCATTCGATTCACGCGCGGTCTGGATCACAAAATTAGCAATACCGACTGCAAGGAATGCGGAGCAGATCATTCCAGCCATCAGTGAATACCGCCGATGTTCATAGGACTCAGCAAAAAGAAAATAGGAAAAAGCAGCGATCGCAAGAAGGAACAACGTATACATCAACAGGATCATCGTCTCACGCGTAAAGATCGTGAGCAGAGAATCCATCCACCGGTAAATGAACAGTTCAGGGATCGCTTCGATCTTATCCTGCAACTGAAGACTTACCAGCTGGATATTGAAGTTCAGATCATCATCATTCGGCATGAACTTCCGGGCCCGTTCGTAGTTGAGGACGGCATTCTGGAGTTTACCGGATTTGTAATATGCGTTGCCGAGATTGAAGTAGACCTCGCCGTTCTCATAGCCGTTCTTAATGATCGCTTCGTATCGAGAAGCAGCAGCATCGAATTTCTGTTCAAGATACAGACGGTTGGCATCATCGAAGATGGATGAGAGTTCTTCGTTCTGTGCGGAGACAAATGCCGATGTGCAGAGCATAAAAAGAATGACGGAAATTATTCTCATCGTACCAGCTCCCGTTCCGCAGCGACGATGATGCTGCTTGCCATTTCATACATCTTGTTCTTTTCCTCCTGTGAAGAGCTTCCGGGGGCGAACCGGGCGAATTCACATGACTCCAGCAAAGCTTTGATCTTCGCGGTAAGGTCCTCAGAGACCTTCTTCTCCTGCAGTTTCTGCGTCACGTTATCCACGGAAAGTTCGGCGCGGTCGATGGCAAGTTTATCCGACACATACTGCCACATCGCCGTTGAGACCTCGGCGTAGAACTCATCCGGTTTGTTCGCTGTGAGGAGCAGTTTGGCATTCGCGAGTTTTTTGGCGGCGATCTTCAGCGCTTTCCGGGAACGGAACGAAACGACATCGGACATTTCCGCGAGCGCTTTCTTGCGATAGAACAACAGTGCGATGAATGCACCGAATGGAAGTACCGTCATAAGCACTGCTGCCGTGGGATCGATCAATTCACTGTTCCTTAAACGAAATGAGCTCGCATCGGTCTTGATGAACCGTATATCCTGATTCAGCAGTTTGACATCTTCTTTTGAGATCCCTGATGCGCTTTGCGGTGCTTCTGCACTCCCTTTATCCACAACGACATTGAATTCATTCGTCTTCAGCGTAACGTACCGATGCTGGTTCGCATCGAAATACGAGAATTCCATCGCAGGGATCTTTTTGTCACCGGGATAGCGCGGAACGATGAGCCATTCAAACGTCTTCGTACCGTTGATGAGTGTGCCGGTCCGTTCGATCTCTTCTTTTACTTTGGGATCGTACTGTTCGAAATCGCTCGGCAGTTTCAGTTTCGGAGCTTCGAGGATCTTTACGTTCCCAGTACCGCTGATGACCGCTTTGAGGGTGATCGGTTCATTCGTCTTGGAACGGCGCTTGTTCACATCCGCTCTCAGAGTGAATTTACCCACGGCTCCCTGGAATGATTCAGGAACGGGATTGGTCGGGAGCGGAAGCGACGTGATCTTCACCGGATTGCTTTTGATCTTCACATCGGCAAGACGTGCCATTCCAAAGAACGGGTCGTTAAAGAATTGGTCGAAAAGATCTTTACTCTGTCTGCTTCTGGGAATGCGGACCTTGCAGGTCATTTCGATCGGCTGGATCTCGAGATTTCCGCTGGCGGTCGGGAACAGTGCGGTCTTACGGATGATGCCGACCTTATACTGTTTTCCATTGATCACTTCCACTGCCCAGTTGATATTGGGCTGGAACGGGAATTCCTCGCTCCAAAAGGAGGTCATCGTCGGACTTTTGTCGATGCTGACATCCGCCAATTCAAGGCGGGTGTAGAGTTTGAACTGCACCAGAACCTGCTCGCCCTGATAGACACGTGAGCGGTCGATGACTGCGCGGACGAACAGATTGTCGCCGATATCGACCGTTTCGTTCTGCTGGGACTGTGCCTGCGGCTTCTTTTGTCCGGATGCTTTGGTCACAGTCAGTTCGATGGGATTCGACTTGAATTGATTGCCGGAGACTTCAACGGTTGCGGAACCGATACTCACTTTCCCTGCTTCACGTGCCTGCAGAACATAACTGTATGTCTGGGTGGAAGAGACAACGCCGTTGATGATCTGCATGGTCGTCCCTTGATTCGGTCCGGAGAGGATCAGGAATTTGCTCAGGTCCGGAAGTTTCAGATTCCGCGCACTGCCGCCGGATGTGGATACGGTGAACTCGAGGGTGAACTGTTCGTCCGCCGCAACGGGATTCTTATCGACATCGGCCGTCAGTTTCGCATCCTGCGCAAGCATCAGCGCAGAGAGCAAAAAGGTCGCAACGATGATCGAATATGTTCTGAGGAAATTCATTCGATGACTATTACCAATCTTTTTCAACGTTCATGCGGACGGGTGCTCTCTTCCGCACTTTCTTTTGGGTATTCTTCTCATCATTCTTCAGCGCTTCAAGGATGCGTTCCGCTTCTTTCTTGGACATCTCCTTTTGCTGTTGCTGCTGTTGTTGCTGCTGATCCTGTTTCTGCTGGTCCTGCTTCTTCTGTTGCTGCTGATCCTGCTTTTGCTGGTCCTTCTTATCCTGTTTCTTATTCTTGTCGTTCTTCTGCTGCTGTTGCTGTTTCTGCTGTTCTTTCATCATTCGGGCGGCATACGAAAGATTATACTTTGCATCCTCATCGTTCGGATTCAGCTTCAATGCTCGCTTGTAGGAATTGATACTTTCCTGATATTGTTTCCCCTCAAAATACGAATTTCCGATGTTATAGTGAATCTTCGATTGTATGGATTTATCCGTCGTCTTACTCAATGCCTGCTGATAATTTTGGATGGCTTCCTCGAACCGCTGCTGTTTCAGAACAGCGTTCCCGAGATTGTAGGTCCCTTCCACGAGGTCCTTCTCTTTTTCCAAGGACTTCTTATATTCCGCTTCGGCATCCGAGAATTGCTTCTTCTCATACAGTTCGTTCCCGTTATTCACCAGAGAACGGATCGATTGTGCATGCGCGGAAGAAAAGAAGATGATGAATAATATCAGTACTGTTTTCATTTCGCTTTCTCCGAACCGAGCAATCCTCTGAATGGATTGATCTGTGCCAGCCACGCTGTTTTCTTATCCGAAAGGATCACTTCAATAAATAATAAGACCAACGCTACAAAGAGAAAATATTGGAATTTATCATCGAATTCCGTGAATTGTTTCGCACCGAATTCCCGTTTCTCCAGCGAGTTGATCTCTTTGTAGATCGCATCAAGCTCATCCTGTGCATTGGTGGCGCGGAAGTAGTGACCTCTGCCGATCGATGCTATTTCCTGCAGTGAATTCTCATCCAGTTTCGTCAGAACGATATTCCCCGACCGGTCGCGCTTGAAATC
>JBMOHT010000122.1:0-11915 GCA_049317705.1 Bacteroidota bacterium
TCCTCTGTTTTGTAACGGACCTCCAATACGATCTTATTGTCGCGCGTGTTCATTGTAACTTTTTCAATTGATTTTGTAGAAATTCCAGTGTCGACAATATCCTTTTTCTGATACGAAAAATCCTTATTCAGCTTCAGCATCATCAGATTCTCATTCTGAATGTAACACACATATGTACATTCGCCGCTTTTGACGTTATTCAGATACTGAATGGGGGATGTACCCAATGTTGCGGTGATCATTACGGCCAGTAAAGTGTTCATGTTAAATTCTCCTCATTGGTATACCCTATACGTTGCATATGGTATGCCAAAGATCTCATGACGAACGGTAGAATCTATCAGAAGTGGTGCAGAGCGGAGTGTATTCGGAGTTGACTGCGGAATACCGCAGTCAACCGATCATTTTTTCGGATGTCATCAAGACAAGCACGGCGTGAATAAGATTCTCATTCTCCTCTTTCTTCGCGGATACAAGGAATCTCCGTTTGATGCCGTTCGGTGTGGGAAACTCGATCTCGAACGATTCCACCTTTCCGGCGTTTTTCAACGCCGCTTCCAGTGATTGCAGCTGTCCTCCCGGAAGTTCGGAGAGGACCTTCTGCAGGTCATAAACGTCATCAATGCCGAACATCTCCAGCACCGTTCTGTTCGCCTCAAAAATGATCATCGGATAGATACTGAATTTGATCATTCCTGCCAGTGAGTTGTCAAAGAGCGCTTTATATCGCATCTCGCTCTTCCGCACTTCGTCGATCTTCTTCTGCTGTTCTTCAAAGATCCGACGGTTGCTGTTCAACAGCATTGCAATATAGGCAACAGCGAAGATGAGCATTGCGCTGCCGGCAATGAGGATGGTGACCGTCTGGTCGTTCAGAAAGTTTTGCACTGGAAAGCCCTCGCAAAGAACAGGTTGGTGATGATCGTGAATCCCCAGTTGATATGCCAGAATGCATTGAAATACTCTATCCCCATCGCAAGGATAGCATTGCTCATCAGTGAGACCGCCGTAGTTCCTGCGGCATAGAGGATGATACCCGAAGCGATCCAGAATACGGAATGTTCCGTCACACGTCGGTGTGAGTGATTATTCGCTGCGTTCAGGATCACGACCGAAGCGATCATCAAGATGATGTTGGATGCAACCGCGATCCCTTCACGGAACTCCGCCGGGAACGGGGTGAACGCAACATCGATACACCAATAGAGCAGATAGGCCATGGCGGTGAAATGGAAGATCTCTTTCAGGATCTTTTGTTCCGTCCACACGGTGTAGAGATACAGGATACTCTGCAGAAAGACCAGCCGAAAGATGTTCAGCAGGAATTGATTATGGATGCTGAGTCTGCCCAGGATGAATTCACTCGCGATGTGCAGCATGGAATAGAGAACAAAGAGCGCGAAGATCTTCATCGGCTTATTCAACTGACCGCGGTATTTCACCGCCGCTGCCGCGGGGATCAGATATGATCCCGCGGCGAAATGGGCGAAGATAGGAATGGTCATATGTTCTATTTCACCAATTCCGATGAGGAATCACAATACGGCGGACAAGGATAGACCGCTTCCGCAACGACCCCTTTGGTCATATCTTTTCCGGTGCTGTCAACGCCTACGGCCACCAATGTGGGACTTCCGTCATCCATCTTTGCAAAGTAGAAACGCAATCCCACCACCCCTTTTTGCGCCAGCATCTTATCGAATACTTCACGGTAATACAATCCGCCGTTGATCTTCATCTGTGCAGCATCTTTCTTCAGATTTTGAATGTATTTCTTTGCACTGTCCAGCGGTATCTCATGGGAATGTGTCTTTTTCGGAAGCTGCTGTGCCTGCAGGAGTGAAGCGCCCATCAATACAACAAGAAGAATGAAGAGTGTGTGGATCGTCGATCCTTTCATGGTGCCCTCGAAATTAGTGGTTGGGAAGGTTTGAAACAGAAAAACATAAGCAAAAAAACTGATATCTCAAATGATTTCACATTCAAACAAATTCTCTTTATCTTCTTTGGTGAAAATTCCGCAGGAAAAAATAGACGAGATCCGCGCTGCCTCCGATGTTGTGGATGTCATTTCCACGTATGTCCGGCTCAAAAAACGTGGGAAAGACTATCTTGGCATCTGTCCGTTCCACCAAGAAAAGACCCCTTCTTTCAGCGTCAGTGCCGCGAAACAGATGTTCTATTGTTTCGGCTGCCACCGCGGCGGTGATGTGGTGAAGTTTGTCATGGAATACGAGAAGTCATCCTACATTGAAGCATTGGAACAGCTTGCAGAACGTGCCGGTATCGCTATTACCCGCACAGAAGAAGCATACGAATCCGCGAACGAAACAGAGAAACTCTATAATGTCATGTCGTTTGCTGCCAGGTTCTTCTTTCACAATATGACGAAGACGACGGAAGGCGAATTCGGACTCAATTATTTCCGCAAACGGGGATTCACCGCTCAGACCATGACGACATTCGGGCTCGGATATTCGCTGAAGGGGTGGGACTCGCTGATCAAAAAGGCGCAGGAAGAGGGGATCGAACCGGAGAACCTTGCGAAAGTGGGATTGGTCCGCGTAAAAGATGACGGCGGCATGTATGATACATTCCGCGGCAGGGTGATGTTCCCGATCTTCAACACGACGGGACGGGTGATCGCGTTCGGTGCGCGGAAATTGTATGACGATGATCCGCTTGGCAAATACATCAACTCATCAGAAACACCCATCTATCACAAGAGCAATGTGCTGTATGGTCTTTCGCAGGCGAAAGAAACGATCCGTGAACGGGATTTTGTCGTGCTGGTGGAAGGATATGCCGATCTCATCTCTGTGTATCAGGCAGGGACGAAGAATATCGTTGCATCGAGCGGGACAGCATTGACGGCTGAGCAGATCCAGCTTGTTTCACGGTACACAAAGAATATCACGCTTGTGTATGATGCAGATTCCGCCGGGGCGAATGCGATGATGCGCGGAGTGGACCTGATCCTTGAAGGGGGACTCGATGTTCGTATCGTTCAGCTGCCGGAGGATGAGGATCCCGATTCATTCGTTCAAAAGAACGGTGGAGCGGCATTCGAAGAACTGTTGAAGAAATCAGTGAGCTTCATTGAATATAAAGCAAACGAATTCCTTCGTTCCGGAAAGTTCGAGACCCCGGAAGGGAAGGCTGATGCGATCCGCAGTCTCGTGCAGTCCATCGGAAAGATACCTGACCAGTTGAAGCGGACCTTCTTCATTAAAGAAGTCGCGGAGAAATATGATATCTACGAATCGACCCTCTATGGTGAACTGGAGAAGTCGACCCGGAAAGTTCCGCAGAAATTCACGCAGACCGCACCAGCGGAGGTCCCGGAAGAGGAAAGGACGACAGCCGAACGAGCGGTGGTGATGGAAGAGATCCCGGCGGAAGAGAAGGAACTGCTGTCGGCTGTGCTGGAAGATCCAAAAGAGATGATCCCGTTCGTGTTTGCGAACCTCATGCCGTCCGATCTGAGTCATCCCATGGCAGCGAAGATCGCTACGGTGATCCTTGTGCTGTTCGATGAGACCGGTGATGCGGAAGTGAATCAGCTGCTGGAGATGCTCCACGAAGAGCACGAGAAGATGATGGTCACGAACATTACCTTCAACCGGTATCAACTGGGAGAACGGTGGAGCAAGATCGGCAGCAGAACGAGCGACACACGATTATATGAGATCGCACTGGGTGCGATCAAAAGCATCAAGAAGAAGCAGCTGGAAAAGGAACTTGCCGACAACAGGATCGCCATGAAGAATGCATCCGTCTCCGGTTCCGATCCGATGCCGTTCCTGAAACGCCAGCAGGAGATCCTCTCCGCACTGAAAGAGGTCGAAGGTTTGAAACTCATGAAGGGATAGAGCTCCGCGTGAACACCGAATCGTTCTATCAAGACCTGCCGTCCACTGATCATTTTGCCGATCTCTCCGATCCTTCCGTCTATCATCCGCTGCCAACCGACTGGTCCGTTGCCGTGTCTGATGTGAAAGATTCCACGGGGTTGATCGGTAAAGGGAAATATAAACAGGTGAATCTGATCGGCGCCTCCACCATCATGGCGCTGCTGAATCTTGAAAAGAATTTCTCCATTCCGTTCATCTTCGGCGGGGACGGTGCAGCGGTCTGCATCCCTCCGTCGATGCTGCTCCGTGCAAAAGAAGCATTGCTTGCCGTAAAGAATATGGCTTCAGAATTGTACGGCATCGAGCTGCGTATTGGTATTGTTCCCGTTCTCTATATCCGTGAGCAGGGGTATGACGTTCTTGTTGCACGGAGCCGGCTCTCATCATCGTTCACGCAGGCGGCATTCAGCGGTGGAGGATTACAATTTGCCGAGGAATGTCTGAAAGATCCTTCTGCGGGGGAACAATTCTCGATCGATCCGGCAGTCGTTGAAGCGAAAGGGGATTTTACGGGATTGGAATGCCGGTGGCAGAATATTCCTAGTGCGCATGAAGAGATCGTTTCATTGATCGTGCAGGCGCGGGGGAGAACGAGTGAGCAGCGGAACCTGATCTACCGCGAAGTGCTGGGGAAGATCGAATCCATCTACGGCGACGAGACACAATGTCATCCGATCCGCGAAGATCTTCTCTCAATGTCCTTTAACGAAAAACAGTTAATGGGGGAGTCGGGGATACGGTCCTACCAAAAAGGAATTATCTACCGTATCCGCTACTGGTTCACCATCCGCTGGAAGGTCCTGCTGGGGATGCTCATGATGAGATTCGATTACAGCACGAAGTCGACGGAGTGGGGAACATATAAGAAACGGCTCATCGAAAATACCGACTTCAAGAAGTTCGACGACAAAGTGCGCCAGGTGCTTTCCGGTTCGGTGAAACAGCGGGAACTTCTCGATAAATTCCTGCAGCAGAAATTCCGTGAGGGGGCGCTGGTTTACGGGATCCATGTTGCATCACACGCTCTTGTGACCTGCCTGCTGTTCAATTACAGCGACGAGCATATCCATCTTGTCGATTCGGATGAAGGCGGTTATGCCGTTGCCGCATTGAAGATGAAAGAGCAGATGAAAGAACTCGATTCGTAACAAGGGAAGGGATCGGCCATAAAAAAACCTCGTCATACGACGAGGTTTTTTTATTTCAGTTAAGACATCATGGTCAATTATCTTTTGCACCCTGGTCTATCCATGCTTTAAAGATATTCACCTCTTCGTCCGAAAGCTTTTTCTTGGCGAAGATCGGCATCTGAGCACCTTTGGGCGGTTTCGGGAGCAGTTTGATCACAAGATAACTGTTCGCACCGTCCCCGGGAATGACCATATTCTTCGTCTTGCCGCTGGACTTGATCAATTCATAATTGTCCATGGCAAAACTGTTCGGGTTCTCATCATCCTTCTCGTGACACTTGATGCATTTCGCTTTCACAAGAGGGAACACATCCTTGGAAAAGGAAACGGTCTGCGCCGAAAGGGAATTGAACACGAACAACATCAACAGACAGCACGCTGCACATAGCTTCATCAGGGGAGTTCCTTCTTAATTATTTTTTGCGCCTTGATCGATCCACGTAGAGATCACCTGGATCATCTCGTCTTCGAGCGGCTTTTTTCCGCGGGGCATCTGTTTACCGAATGATGCTGTTCCGCGCAGTTTCATGATAATGATGCTTTCTTCCCCCTTTTTTGCGGTTACAACCGGACCGTGTCTGCTGTCCCCCTTCATCAATTCAGCATAGCTGTCCAGATAGAGCCCGCTCGGACTCTCGTCCTCTGTGTTGTGGCAATTCAAACATTTTTTCTGGAAGATCGGCATGATCTCATCCTTGAATGAGACCTTCGCTTTCTTTCCTTGTGCAGCAGAGATGGTAACAAGAGCCAGCAATACAAGAATGATATTCTTCATAGGTTTGATTGATTAATTGTTCAAAGCGCCTTGATTGATCCAATCGACGAATTTTTTGATCTCTGTCTCGGACATGAACGGTCCGCCCTGAGGCATGCGGCTTCCCTGGCCGCCGGACAAAGTTCCGCGTAATTTCTTGATGAGAAAACTTGCTGTGGTATCGCCGGCAACGACGGTGCTGCCCCGGCTTCCTCCTGCCATGATGGTCGAGTAACTTGCCACGCTGAATCCGCCGTTTCCCGGATGACAGCTTGCGCAATTATAGGAAGTAATGAGAGGCGAGATGTCTGTGGAGAATTTCACCAATGTCACTGCAGACAGTGATTTGAATGTCTTGGCATTGCTGTTGTTCCCTGCAACCGAGACCGTCACATTGATGCTGCCGGGTGTCAATCCTGTCGGGACGACCGCTTTGATCTGCGTTGCGTTCCAGGAAACATACGCTGCAGCACCGGACGAACCGAATTTCAGCGTGCTGGTGCCGCGGGCAGAACCGAAATTGGTCCCGACAACGGTGACGGTGTCGTTAGCTTTCCCTGAATCGGGGGAGACGCTTGTTACCGTCGGCACCGGAGTGTTGGTGGTCACCGGATCACCCTGATCATCACACGCGGCTATGAATAACAGCGCGGCAAGGGAAAGTGTTGTAAGGATTTTCACGTGCATAGTTCTGCTTCCTCTTATAGATAGAAATGGAATAACATCTGGAATTCGTCGTTGGAGATCTCTTTCGGTTTTTCGCGGTTGAAGCGGTACATCGGACGGACCTCGACGCCGGTAAGCGGGAACAATTCCGCTCCGACCGTGATGGTGGAGAAAGAGCCGTTGATCAATTTTGTGTCCGGATCATAATTCTCGAACGCCAGTTTCAGATCGACCCCCTGAAACGCAACATATGAGATCTCGGAGTAGAACATCAGTCCGCTTACTTCTTTGAGCTGTGTGGGATGATACGTCGTTACCACATCTGCTTCACCGGTGAGCGTAAGATTATTGGCGAGTGAGATGATCGCGAAACCGCCGTAGAATCTGGTCTTGCCGGGTGATGAGGTGTTCGGCATATTATAGAACGAACCCCCGATCACTGCATTCGCAAAATCCGATTGAATATTGATATCGCCGCGAACGACCAGTGCTTTATTCTTCTCACCGGTCGTGCCGGTCAGACCGCCGCCGGGGGTGCCGTTGAACATGCCGACGTTGAATGTGAAGATGCTCGGCGTGAATCCAAGTTCAAGTCCTGTATCTTCTGCGCGTTCACCAAAGAGCAATCCCTGGCGGTATCCCGTAGGGAAGACCGATGCAAACTCGCCGCCGCCGTATTGACCGCCGCGAATGAACGCGTTGTGATCGTCGATCCTCAGACCGTAAGCCGGCATGAACTTACCGACCTTGATGTATCCGTCCAGCGGAAGCACTTTGGCCAATCCGAATACCTCAAATCCGCTGTACAATCCTTTGTCGAAATAGATGCGGAATTTTTTATTCAACCGAAGGTCGAAATACATATCGCCCTGCATCTGAAAGAAGCTTGCTTCTTTTCCTTTGGGTTCATAGAAGAAGAGTGTGCGGTAATCCATTCCGATCGTGAAGAAATCGTTCAGTGCCGGTGAGAAGTCCTCGATATCCGTTGCTTCTTTGTATGCAGGCATGGTCAGTTCTTCGCGGCCGTAAGTGGAACCGAACGTGCTCCGCATTCCTTTGCCGGTCGGATTGATATGGCATGATTGACATTTTGCTCCCTGCCGAGTGGCGAATTTCGGCAGGGCTTCACTTGCATTGACGATGAAGAGTGTAAAAAACAGAAACACAATGATGCGTTTCATGGTATTCCTCCGATAAATAAAGACTTATTTCTCTGTAAAGAATGTATTACTATCAAACCTCATTTGCAAGAAAATGTCCTTTTGTAATGCACGACTTCGGAGTTATGTGACAGCCGTCCCATTCAATATTCGAACTGGGCACCCAGATAGATTCGTATTCCTTCATCTGCACTTTCGGATGGTCTGTGTTGCGCGGCAGGGATGAGGAGAGAAGCGTTGAATTTCACAACATCATACACGAGTTGTCCTCCGATGTTGACATAGATGGAACGGACACCGGATGATGGATCGATGATGCCTTTGATCCGATCTTTTTCTGCGAATTCGATGCGAAGTCCGGTGATGCCAAGCAGAGCGAACAGCGAACTGTTCACTCTGTACAGATCATGGCTGAGATACGAATTGAGTGAAACAGAATGACCTATCCTCGAACCATTGGCGTCCTGTGAGTTGATCTTGGCTGTGAGATCCAAACCTACCGTGAAGGTACCAACATTTGTAATATAGAGGACTGTAGCGATCCCGTCGGTCGTACCGGTACCGAGTTGTTCGCGAAGATCAAGGAGCGTCCCATCGGATTCTTTGGAGGAATGGTCCCCGGCAGGAAGTTTGATCCCGGCTCCCGCAGCAAGCGTAAATCCTTCATCATCCATCAGCATGTCGGTGATGATATACCGGCTGATGATGGAAATGTCGCCGTTCCCCATGATCGTGCGGGACGAATTCGATGTGATCTCGATGGAAGTGAGCGGTAGAAGTGCAGTGATGAAAATCCGTTCGGACACATACTGCTGAAATGAGAATTCGATGGTTTGCCGGCGTTCCGTGAGTCCTGGGCCGGTCGAAGACGGAGTGCCATGCATGATCCGTTCAACGGAATTCCTTCCGTAGCCGGATTGCTGAAAGGAAGCAGCGGGAGTTCCGTTCTGGACCGATGATGGAGCGATGGAAGAATGCTGGGAAAGATAATGGAAGGCGATCTTGTTCTTGTCATTGTAAAAAGGATTGATGCCGTACAGACAATTACAGAAGTCGCAGGCGTTCGCCCGGACGAACAATGACATGACGATCATCATGCTAGAGAGGAATATTCGGTTGCTCATTATTTTTTCCATGGATCCTGCAATGAAGCATTATTGGTGAATTTATGATCGCTCAGTGAACGGAGGAATTCAATGATATCGGTTTGATCCTGCTCCGTTAATCCTAAAGGACGCATCAGAATATCCTTTGTCTCGCTGTTCTTTCCCCCCATGTTATAGTGGGCGAGCACTTGGACCAGTGTGGTGAACTTTCCGTCGTGCATATAGGGCGATGTCTTCGCAATATTCCGAAGCGTTGGTGTGCGGAATTTTCCCTTATCCGCAGCATTGTTGGTCAGACGGTATCGTCCCTCATCCGCCGGGAATAATTCAGTACCGTTGTTATGGAACATATTATCCGTAAAATTATAACTGGCGTGACAATGGAAACAATCACCTTTCTCACCGAAGAATAATTCATATCCCCGTTTAGCGGATGCTGAGATCGCATCATTGTTCCCCCGGTTCCAGTCATCGAATGGAGAGGATCCGCTGACGAGCGTCCGCTGAAATGTCGCTAACGATCTAGTGATCCGTTCCAATGTGATCTCCGGTGTTCCCCATGCTGAAGTGAAGAGTGAACGATATTGTGATTCATTCTTCAACCGAATGATCAATGTATCGGTATCCATATTCATTTCAACAGGATTGATGATGGGAGCGATCGCTTGTTTCTCGAGTGTTAGAACAGTTCCATCCCAGAAGTATGAGGTATTGTAACCGGTATTCGTCAATGAGGGTGAATTCCGCACTCCCGGTAGTCCGTGGAATCCTTTACTGAACACATTTCCGGAATCAGCGAACGCAAATTCCGGCCGGTGGCATGTTCCGCACGCCACGGATGTGTCGCGGCTGAATCGTTTGTCAAAGAACAGATACCGTCCGAGCTCCGCTTTTTCGGCGGAATAGGGATTGTCGTTCGGGAATTCCATCGCCGGAAAATCTTTCGGCGGCAGGAATGATGCCGGCTTGGAGGAGGCTGTCGGTCCGGTATCGGATTTACAGCCGATAAACATGATCAGACAGAAGAGCAGTGAGGTGGAAGTGATAATATTCATAGAAAAAAAATACCGCCTGTTATTCACAGGCGGTTATCATGGTTAAGGAATTCTTGTGAACATCGTTGAAGTATTGGCGAATGTTCTGTTGGCGAGCTGTGCGGGTGTTACATGATGGGAACGCTCGGAAACATTTTGACTCAGTTTGAGAGGATTCACCCCGTCCAGTCCGAGAGAGAACAATTTCGCATAATCCGCCGAGACGGAGAAAATGTTGGTGTTCGTATGTTCAACGGTAAATGAAGTTTTTCCTGTTCCCGAAATGGTTGCCAGCATAATGGATGCTTTCCGGTTATCCTCGCCGATATGAAAGAAGAAATCACGCTGGACTGCCGCTGAATCGACCTTTCCTTCGATCATGTGGAAGATGTATCCGGGATTCCATCCCCAATACATCCCCGAGTTGGGACCAAGCGGAAGCGACTGCGCCGCAGCATCCTTGTGATTCTCCGAGACAGGGATACCGACACTGAACCGTATGCCGCGGTATGTCCCGTCCGGTCCTTTCGTCTTCACTTCGGTATAGCCGTTCGTGAGGGAGGCGAAATTCACAAGCGCCAATCCTTCCATCGGCACCAGCGCCCCGGTGGAGTCGATCAATGCTATCTCCGAGATGTAGAATTTAGCAGTGATAAACTGAACGGAATCATTGGCCGCGTTCAGATATTTCTTATTGAATTGAAGATCGGCAGCGCCGAATTTCGGATAGAATCTGATCGAGATATCGTGCAGTTCAGTATCCGGTGCGGCGGCAACGGGACCGTCATCTTTCTTGCATCCGGAAATCAAGACCGCGGCGAATAGAACGGCGGTGATCATTAAATGTTTGAATTGTTCCATGATACTCCTGAAAAATTGACCGGAGCCGGCAAGAAGACCGGTCTCCGGTATTGTTAATGTTATAGTGTGACGTCAAAATAGAGAGTTGTATCGACCACCGCGCCATTCTTGTAGATATCGAGATTGATGCGCCAGTCGCCGGCCATGGAGAAATTCACTTTCCCTTTGTAATGTCCTTTACCTGAGTTGGTCGGATTGACGTTGTTCGGTGAACCGTGACCCATTGAAGGCATTTCAGGTGTGACCACCACCGTGTAGGTGGAATCAGCGGTGAATGTCATCATGTCCTTCGTCCGGTGGATGGTCACCTCGAAATCGTTCAATCCAACGATGTTCGATGACGGTTTCAGATAACTGACAAAGACCTTCGAGCTGTCATTCTTTGCGACGAGTGATTTGAGAATAGCCGGTGTCTTATCGGCAACGGTCACGGAGAGTGATGCAACTCCTTCGAGGTCCGTGACATGATTGTGGACTTCCACATTCACTTTCCATGTTCCTCCCATCGATGCCATAACAAAAACGATCTGCGCCGGGAAGAGACTATTCACCGCTTTCGTGCTGGCCGGATTCTCATACGGGGATGAATGCATCATCATTCCCATATCCATCATCGGGTTGAGATGAATGTGAGCGTCCGTCACAAGCGTTCCTTTCGCCGAATCGAGTACGGCGATATAAACGTTATTGTATCCGGTGAAGAGCGGTGTCTTGGACCAGATCTGCACTTTGGTGGCGATACCGACGGCATATCCTTCGGAGATCTTCGTGAGTCCGGCGAACGGATCGACCGGAGCCGGCGCGGCGACCGGATCATCCTTCTCCGAGCAGCCGGTGATGACCAATGAGAACAGGAACAATACAGCAATGATATTCTTAAGAGAGAACATAGTAATCCTTTGAGTTGAAAAAATATAAATAATACCTGCACAGTACCAACGGTGCTATGTCAGGATCTGAATATTGGAATGGTCAGATGGATAATGAACGGTATGCTTCCGGCGGTTCGATGATCTCTTCGTCAAATCCGTTCGACGTAAGACCGGGATGGAATGGTGAGAAGCGAACCAGTGATTGATGGTCCACAGCATGGTGATGAAGAGTATTGAGTATGAATGAGCTGATCTCGGGAGTGCGGACCTCGATCTTCGGGAGTTCTTTCTTCGGTGCTTCATCCGTGACATCGGCGACATAGCATTTACCGCAACAGTCCGGATTCTGCTTGTTCAC